>JBIKRP010000389.1:0-2691 GCA_044349145.1 Flavobacterium sp. | reverse complement strand
TCTAATAGCGATTCTACAGCCTTTACCCCAAGTCGACTGGCTAAAACTCTATCAAAACAAGAGGGTGCACCGCCGCGTTGCATGTGTCCAAGAACAGAAACACGAACGTCGTATTCAGGAAGATTTGCTTCGACATAATCTTTGAGTTCAAAGACATTTTTTCCAATTTTATCTCCTTCGGCAATAACCACGATACTGGATGATTTTCCTGAAGCTTTACTTTTCTTAAGAGAGTCCAGTAAACGCTCAAGACCGAGATCCTCTTCTGGAATAAGAATTTCTTCTGCTCCCGCTCCGATTCCAGCATTCAGGGCGATATGACCAGCGTCTCTACCCATGACTTCCACAAAAAACAAACGATTGTGTGAGCTAGCCGTGTCGCGAATTTTATCAATTACTTCTACTACCGTGTTAAGTGCGGTATCATATCCTAAGGTATGGCTTGTTCCGTATATGTCATTGTCAATCGTTCCTGGAATTCCAATCACTGGAAATCCGTATTCATTATTAAATACTTCTGCTCCTGTAAAGCTTCCATCTCCTCCAATTACAACTAATGCATCTACATTTGCAGATTTGAGATGCTCGAAGGCTTTCTTTCTTCCCTCAGCTGTCATAAATTCTTTAGAACGTGCTGACTTGAGTATGGTTCCGCCTTTATTGACAATGTTGTTTACACTTCGCGGTCCCATTTCCTTAAAGTCGCCTTCAATCATTCCTTGGTAGCCTCGGTAAATACCGATACATTCCACCTGGTGATACGCGCAAGTTCGCACTACTGAACGTATAGCGGCATTCATTCCGGGAGAATCTCCTCCAGAAGTGAGCACACCTATTTTTTTTATGGTTTTTGGCATTTTTTGACAATTAAAATGTAAAATTAGCAAACATCTTATATAAAAAGACGACAATTTTAGATACTTAGTTGGTATTTATAAAATTCAATCGTTTTCGTTAATAAGTTTTTCCTTACTTGAGGAATGGCAGAAAAAATAAAGGGAACGATTAAAAATTTAATCTTCTGTTGGAATAGCGTCGGAATTGACTTTCTCAGGTTGTTTATCCTTTTCTTTTTTATCGTCAAAGTTGATATAATCGGGCAATAAATGCGAGTCATCAATAATCTTTGAAGGCTGCTTTACCAATTCTATTTTTTGATTCTTAAATATTTTATGAAGTAATTGCTTGAAAGTGGTAAAATCTACTTGGTAGTTCAAACCGATGCCTTGTGTATAGCCAATACCTTGTCCGATAAAATTAATATCATTTTCTTTATTGAAAACATGTAAGTTTAAAGTTCCATCTTCATTCACTCGATACTGAATTTCGACATCTCCTACAATCGCGGATTCATTTATTCCTCCCACTGGAACTCCCAGTTTTCCATTCACGCTAATTCTGTCATTCACTTTGGTACTTATCGTAACACCAACTCGCCCGTCTGTTTCTCTGCCTGGGTTTCGATCTGCAGATACCAAATCGACACCAACGGTAATCTTATCGTCTGAATTGTTAAGAATAGAACCGAAAATATCACCTACCTTTTCATAAAGATTATTCGTTATTGAATTTTGATTAATCCCTTCGTTGCTCAAGAAGTTACCCGTAGATAACAGCACCAGCGCTTGCTTTTGCCTCACATCTTTATCGTCTAAATTGGTTTGAATCTCGGATTTGATAGCAGAACTTAACGTTGGGAAATTAATATTAAACTCTGGATTCGGATTACTTAGATTTCCTTTGATTCCTATGACCACTTCAACATCAACCTTTCTGTTTATTGTAGAATTTTCATAAAGTAGTCCAGGATTTGCGGTGGTTTTATAAACTGCTTCAAGATTTAAAATGGCTTTCATTGGATCACCTTCCCATACCACAGAGCCACCTTTTTTGATCGTGAATTGCTTGTTGATGATACCGCCGTACTTAAAATTATAAGTTCCTTCGTACGCTTGAAAGTCGCCCCACATATTGAATTTCCCCAACGTGTTTATTTTAAAGAGCAGTGATCCGAATCCCTTTCCTTTCATCCCATGGCCAGAATTTCGATCCAATATTATTTCTATTTCTGCTTCTGGTGTGATATCAAAATTAAATAGCAATTCAACACCATCATACTTTTTAGTGCTCGTAGCTATTCCTTTTTTAAAGTTGTATTTGTCAGTTGCGCTGATGAAATGAATGTAATTATTATCGCCACTTGCTTCCGCATCATTGATTGGAATCTTGATGGCTGTTCCACTCTCTGATTTGCCATCAACTTGTATAAATAGTTTACTTATTGGTCCTGTAATGGTAGCTTCGCCATCCATAAAAGCGGTGCCGAAGTACGCCGCATCTTCACTGTCTTTGGTGTCTAATGCTAAGATTCTATTTGAATCTAAATTTAAGTCCAGACTCCAATCGGAAAAATTGACGTGTCCGATACTACCATCTAGTTTTCCTTTTGTATGGTATTTTGTATCTTCAATTTCAGCATTACGAATAATAAATTTCTTTTCTGTTACGTCGACAATAGCCTTATTCTCAATCATATAATCTGTGTTCAAATAAGGAATCCCCAAACCTGCGTTATCTACGAAAAGTCGACCATTCACATCGATGTTTTCTAGCCCTCCAGATAAGTTGGCTCGACCAGAAGCAAATCCGCGAATATTGCTGATTACTGTTCCCCCAAGTGAACTCAAAATC
>JBIKRP010000388.1:0-2697 GCA_044349145.1 Flavobacterium sp. | reverse complement strand
CTGGTTTAACATGGTAATTCCAAAACTTTCGTTCCCAGATGCTGTTATTGAATTCCCTACTGGCGAACACCAATAATTGTAAGCAAAATTGTTTACCGTTCCTTCTTGAAAAACTGATAATTTACCTGCCCCAGCGTTGGCAGAGCTTCCTGTCTTCGCTTGCAACAATTGTGATTCATTTCGAAGGTATAAATTTCCTGTATTTTGAATGTTTACATCTTGCTGAACATACAAGTATCTATCAGCAACATATACATAATTATTACTCACGTAAAGTTGAGCAAAACTACTTTCAATTATACACAACAATAAAACAACGGTTAAAACAAATATCTTCTTCATTTTCTTTAAATTAGAGGATAAAAGTAAAAATAATAATTAACAAATAATCCGTTTGACTCAAAAAAAAATCAAAACATTACACTCGCCGAGAAAAAAGGCTGCTTATCGATTATGACACCTACTTGCATTGAATATCAAATAGTTATTTTTAGGTTTGCATTCCTAAAAATTAAAAGCTATGAAGAAAATTACTTTAAACTTCTATACGATTGTATGCATTACTATGGTCAACATGGTACATGCACAAATCGGAATTGGAACTACCTCTCCAAACGGATCTCTGGATGTGACGTCCACTAATGATGGCTTACTAATTCCTAGAGTAGCTTTATCAGCGACGAATGTGGCTACCGTCATCACTCCAACAACATCCGAATTGGTCTATAACACCTTTACATCAGCATTAGGACCCAATCAAGTGTCTCCTGGTTATTACTATTGGAACGGAGCAGCATGGATAAAACTAGCAACAGGTAATACTAATAATGACTGGTCCATCACAGGAAATGCAGGAACTGTTGCTGGAACTAATTTTATTGGTACAACCGATGCTATTGATTTTAGAATAAAAACTGGCGGCGCCGATCGTTGGAATTTTTCAAATGCAAATAGCGGACAATTACAATCCTATTCTTTAGGAACAGCTGCGTTACCCTCTTATTCTTTTCAAACGGATCAAAATACAGGGTTGTTTAGTTCAGCAGCCGATTTCTTAAATTTTTCAACCGCAGGAACACAAAGAATGACTATTGGAAGCACAGGTAATGTGGGTATCAATATTCCACCATCTTTATACAAATTAGATGTAAATAGTGCGGCTGGCGATGCTATTTTTGGGCATTCCACAAATGTTGGTGGTGTTTTAGGTTTTGAAACTAATTTTACAGTTGGAACGGCGGGATCAATTCTGGGTGCGGGTGTATACGCAAGTAATCCTTCAGCTGGATACACAAGTTCATTTGCTCAATCAACTGGAGCAGCTACTGTTGCGGCTAATATTAATTTTTCTAATGTATGGATTGCCAATTATAATTTAGTTGATAATGCTTCAGCAACATTTAACCCACCAGGTTCTTATAGTCAATTAAATGTAACAAATGCAACTTTGGGTGGAGATCAGATTGCTATAAGAGGATTTAGCAATCGAGGAACAACTGCTGGAAACCCGGGATTTACAGTTGGCGTTGAAGGATTTGCAAATACCCAAACTCAAGATGCGATTGGAGTTCAAGGATTAGCTTATACAAATTCCACAATTAGAGCCGGCGGATATTTTGAATCATATAATTTTGCTGGAACATCTCAGGCATATGCTTGGGTTGGAACATCAGTAGGTGGTATCAATAGAAAAATAACAGGAACAGCTTCAGTCAGCGAAATAGTTCCAACTGAAAAGCATGGTCGTATTACCTTAACTTGTCCAGAATCACCTGAGTATTGGTATCAAGATTATGGAACAGTTGAAATGGTAAATGGAAAAGCTACCATTCAATTAGATGAGATTTTAGCAGATATTATTGTTGTTGATGACGAAAATCCAATACGTGTAAATTGCACTCCTGTTGGAATGCCCTATTTTAACGGCATTACCATAATGTCGCAAACAAAAAATTCAGTAGAAATTTTAGAATTAAATGGAGGCAATCATTCAGGAAAACTACAATATCAATTAGTAGTAAGACCAAAAACTGGTTATGGTGAAGGACGATTCCCTCAAGCGCCTGGACCCGCATATCTTAAAGCTGATAAAGAACCTTTAACAGCAAAAGCAAAAAACCAACCTTCAGATGGTAGAAAAATATTCTATTGGCCAGCCGATCATGAAGTGTATAAATATAATCCTGAAGATAATAGTGCAATTGGTGATGTAATCCATGCCGGACCCAATGCTGGGAAAATTAAACTTGGAAATGGTAAGTATGGTACTGGACTTCCACTAGAAAAACCCAAAAAAAAATAATTAAGACTTTAAATACTTCAAAAACCTCCAAAACGACCTTGACTTCAAATAATCAAGGTCGTTTTCGTTTTGATACGCTTCTCGCTCAAAAACAACATTTCGATACGCCCTATCTTTATCGCGGTAACGAATCAACTTAACCAGATAATCCAATCCATAAATGACAAAAAAAGGCAACACCAATAATTCCAATTGCTGCCGTAAGTGAATGCGTTCGTGATTCATTAATACCAAATGATCTTGCGTATTCCTATCTCGAAGCAAGACAAACGGAAACACCGTCAATCCGCGAAAGCCCTTCGGTATTAAATATTTGCTAACGATCAATATCATTCTTCTAAAGTTTCTAAATTTGCATTCATGTTCGACCAAAATAAAGAAAATATACCAATCGA
>JBIKRP010000387.1:0-2703 GCA_044349145.1 Flavobacterium sp. | reverse complement strand
CAATTTTGCAACACAATATAAAGACAAATTCTATTTTGGTTTAAATATAAACTCTCATTTTACCGATTATACCAAATTCACTTCCTTTTATGAAGAGAATGACAATAGCCCAAACAGTAAACTCAAAAACTTGCTTTTTGAAAATTATCAAAATACGTATGGTAACGGGTTTTCCTTTCAATTAGGCGCTATAGCAAAAGTAACCGATAAATTCAGAACCGGGCTGTCCTACGAATCTCCAACATGGTATCGATTAACTGACGAAAAACAACAATTTTTGAGCACTGCTGGCTATAATTACGGAAATCCGAGCAATCCAAATTTGACTCAGCAAATTGTAGACTCAGATTTTCTTTTGATTTATCCAACTTACAATATACAAACTCCGAGCAAATGGACGGGAAGTTTAGCCTATGTCTTTGGCAAACAAGGTCTGATTAGTCTAGATTACAGCATCAAGGACTATAGCAAAACGAGATTCAAACCCAACGATTCTTTTTTCCGACCTTTAAATAACAGCATTGAAGCAAGGTTTAACGCAGCAAGCGAATTGCGAATCGGAGCAGAATATCGAATCAAAGAATGGAGTTTGCGAGGTGGATATCGTTACGAAGAAAGCCCATACAAAGACAAAAAAGTAATTGGAGATTTGTCTGGATTTTCTTCTGGATTTGGTTACAATTTTGGCACCACCCGATTGGATTTAGCGTATGCTTATTCACAAAGAAAATCGAAACAAAGTTTCTTTTCTCAGGGATTTACGGATGGACCCGCTGTTACTACCAAAAACAATACGATTTCGATGACTTTGCTTTTTGAACTGTAAATGACTCTAAGCATTACCAGTGAAGAGACTTCTATTCGTTAGTGTAGCAGTCTTTTTTTTAGCCTTGACCTGCCTCGCGGCAAGGCGGTTGACCGTGGAATCCTCTTTATACTGAACTTGTATTCGATCGCTTCGCTTCGCTCGAATAGAACGGACATCGGAAATAGCTTCTAATGAAACTACTTGTAATTGAAGCTGATACCAGCTACTAAGAAATTTCGGCCAAAAGCTTCGGTGTTTTCCTTTCCTGCATTATGGATGTAATTTAAAGACACAGGCATCACCATGCGCTCACTCAACTTAAATTTTCTTTCCGTCTTAATACTCATATTGGTCAGTGAGGGTTTGTCATAATCTGTGTAAGAATAGTATGCCGCTTGATTGTTGAAGACCACACCTGCCAATACATCCAACGTTATTTTCTGATACAACTCTTCCCAAGTATATCCTGCTTCGAAATAAGTAGTGAAGTTCTGCTTTGGATTTTCTCCGTTTTGGTCGTACCTGAAATCATTCCCAGCAACTAGCGTGCTCAGCGTTGCATTTAACGGAAAATCATATTCCGAAAAATCAAAAACAAGCATCGCATCGACGGTCTTAACACTATCTTTCCCGTAGTTGAAAAAACCATTATCTACGCCTTCTACTTTTGAAACAGACGGCCAATAATAGTCCCACAGCTGCACCGAAAGGAACGGTGTCGCCTGATAGTTGATATTGAAATCTATCTCTTGATATCCTTTGTAGGAAGTTTCACCATCAGAATAAAAATAGTCGCTCTTGAAGTTTGATGTCGCCCAAAAACCCACCGTAATTTTATCAGTGGCAGCATAAGTAATGGTTGGTTGCACAACGGTGTAATCCCCACCCCAGCACTGTCCACGCCATAAATATCGGTTGAAGATATCTAAATTAAACTCAAATTTGCTTTCCTTTTTAGTAGGAATCGAATCATTAGTGTCAACATCATTCTGAGCACATAGCCTTGAACTTACCAAAAAGCAAAATAGAACCGTCAATTTGAATCTATTTTTCATTCTTACTTTTTGTTTTTTAAAACATGATCAATTGCCTCAAACAATTTCTCTCGATTAATGGGCTTGGTCAGATAACCATAAAACCCCGCTTTATAAATTCTCGCTTCATCCTCCGCCGACGCATAAGCAGTTTGAGCAATAATGACCAACTCTGGGCGAATCATTTTTATTTTTTCCAACGCTTCAAACCCATTCATAACGGGCATTTTAATATCCATTAGGACCAAATCGATATCTGGATTATTGATGCTAATTTCCACAGCTTCTAGTCCGTTTTCAGCTCGAATAATGGTGTAATTCTTCGACTGAATAACCTTTTGAAAAAGCAGAAAATTGATATTATCATCTTCCGCAATCAAGATCGTTATTATATCTTCATGAATTTCCAGAGATTTGCTTTTGATCGGTTTTACCGTAATATTGTGAATTTCATTGTATTTCAGCGGAATAGAAAAAGAAAAAGTGGATCCTTGCTCTACTTTCGATTCTAATGAGATCATCCCTCCCATCATCTCAACATACGCTTTTGAAATCGCAAGGCCCAACCCCAAACCACCAGCCTTTATTGAGGCGTCATTTTCAACCCTTTTAAAACGATCAAAAATATGTTGGTGATTGTTCTTATCGATTCCGGGACCCGTATCCTTTATGGTAAAAATGACTTTTTCCTTTTTGTCATCAATGCGATAACCAAACGCAACGTGACCTTCGCTGGTAAATTTGATTGCATTGGTTACCAAATTGACGATAACCTGTTTTAGTTTAACTTCATCCGTTACAATATTGAATTCGGCAGGTTTATCATTAGGAATAATAAAGAAATCGATATTTTTTGTTTTG
>JBIKRP010000051.1:0-9432 GCA_044349145.1 Flavobacterium sp. | reverse complement strand
CAAAATTAGATATTTATGCGAATAGTAGAGCAATTTTATTGAATTTAAATTTAGATTTGTAAAGAAAAGCTTTTAATAATGAAAAAGAAAATTCTCATTGCAGGGATACTGATTGTTGGTCTGTTATCCGTAGGTATTTATTTCTATATGTATCAGGAGCATCGTGACATTTCGACAGAGGACGCAAACTTTAGCTTGACGGTCAAAGATCTGCAGGCTGAATTTACTGCCGATGCGGTGGGTGCCAATGCAAAATATTTAGACAAGACGATTGAAGTTTCCGGAATTGTTACGAGCATTGATATGGGTAGTCATTCGGTTGTATTGGATGAAAAGCTTTCAGCAGTATTTAAAGACTCGGTTTTAGGTGGAATTAAGCTCCAAAATTCCATTAAAGTCAAAGGTCGTTTTTTAGGCTATGATGATTTGTTAGAAGAATTAAAATTGGACGAAGCTTCCTTATCTAAATAATTCCAGTATCTCGAAAATTAAGAATCAATAAATCCAAATATAACTATGATGAAGAAGTATTTATTCCTTTTGTTTTTAATCCCTGTGATGTCGTCGGCACAAGATGATTTGTTAGCTGGAATGGACAGTGTTCCGAAGAACCAACCTGTAGAATCGGCCTTTAAGGCTTTAAAAATTGTCAACTTAGAATCGACAAAGTTGGCGGCAAAAAAAGATTTGTATTTGGTTATTGCGCATCGATTTGGTTCCATTAAAGATGGCGCTGAAGGATTTTGGGGTTTGGATAACGCGGTGACCCAAATTAAATTATTATACGGAGTGACCGAATGGTTAACGTTGAGCGGAGCGAGAAGTGAACAAGCTTTTGATTTTTCTGTAAAATATAGAATACAGGAGCAAATGAAAGATGGTTTTCCTGTAACGATTGTGGGTTTTAATAGTTTGGGATTCAATAACCTGATGAAAGAGAGTATTTATCCTAAAATGGAATTTTCAGATCGAATGATTTATGTGTCTCAAGTCTTGGTTTCGCGTAAAATGTCGAAGAAATTATCATTGCAGGTGTCTCCAACTTATTTTCATGAGAATTTTGTAGTGAATGATTTGCAAGAAAATTCGCAATACGCCATTGGAATGGGTGGACGCTATAAACTAACAAGTCGATTGTCAGTAAATGTTGATTACGCAACGCATTTAAATAGAACAGCGACTTCTACTTTTGTTGATCCTTTATCTATAGGAGTTGATTTAGAAACTGGTGGACATGTTTTTCAAATGCATTTATCAAATTCGCAGGGCATACATGAAGTTGGTTTCCTTGGTAACACTACGGGAGACTGGAATAAGGGAGAAATATTCTTCGGATTTAATCTCTTACGTGTCTTTTAAAAAAAAAGCCTGTCGATATCGACAGGCTTTTTTTTTAATTATAATTGTTCTTATTCTTTAAGAAATTTCTGTGTGAATGAAATTCCTTTTTCATCTTTTAAAATCAAAAGATAAGGTCCGGATGCTAAAGATTTCACATCAATTGTTTGGTTTGCTACCGCAGCATTCATCACCAAACGACCACTAATATCATATATGCTTGCTGTTTCGATCAATGTTGTGCTATTGTTAAATTTGACATTCAAAACATCGCTTGTGGGATTAGGAAAAATGCTTAAATCGTTCGATTGAAATTGGTTATTCGCCAACAAAGTAGAACCTTCCACAACGACCAAGTTTTGATTTGGTGTTGGATCTAGAATAGTGTCTACCGCTCCAGATGGCCATTTTATGACCACTTTTTCTATTTCACTCGCTGATCCGATTCCGAAGTTTGCTTTCATGCTGCTCATATGACTGAATCCTTGTCCACTTCTTATTTCACGAATTTGTTTCCCCCATGATCCGTATAATTCTACTCTTGCTCCGATACCGTTTCTATTGCTATCAATACCTTCTAGAACTACATTAAACCATTTATTGGCATTTCCGCTGTTGTAGTATACATTGCTTCCCATTTGCACATCTTGAAATCCATCATTGTTTAAATCTCCGATTCCACCTTCACTAAAGGGTAAATCATAACCAGTGAAAGTCAAATCTCCGTTGTTGATATACAATTCTTTTCCGTTTTGCCAAAAGAAATCAATCCAGCCATCGTTGTTAAAATCGGCAGCTTGAATTTCCCATGAACCTACTTGAGCAGCTATTCCAGTTGAAGCGTAAATATCGGTAAAAGTCCCATCACCATTATTCAGATAGAATTTATTGGTATCTGAAATATTGGAAAGTAAAAAATCCATATCGCCGTCGTTGTCAAAATCTTCCACTGCAGTCGACCATGATTGCGCACCGTCATTTACACCTGCTGAAGTTCCAACATCTGTATAAATTCCAGTTCCGTCATTTTGGTACAAAAGATTAATTCTTCTTGCATCACCAACTGGTGCTCCACCCCGACATTTGGCTTCATACATATCAATGTCACCATCGTTATCGTAGTCAGTCCAAATCGTTGCATAATTTCCTCCTTCGCCACTTGTAGGGAACAATGAATAGTCAAAAACTAGATTTCCATTTCCATCATTTCTGTATGGATGGTTTTGATCAACATCATGACATACCCATAAGTCTAAGTGTCCATCATTATTCATATCAACAAAATTGCTTCTTTGAGAAAAAATGTTTTGGGGATAAGCAATAATTGAATAGTTTGTTCCATCATCATTTGCTTTCAAAACGGTAACACGACTACCATTTCCGAGAACGATGTCATTATAGCCATTTCTGTCAAAATCTCCAGCAGCAATGCTCCAATCTCCAATACTAACGTTGCTAGATAGCGGAATGGTAATCAGATCAAAACCACCAATTGTTTTCTGTTTGTAAATTTTGATTTGGGTTGATGACACAGTTACAATATCGTCCATATTGTCATTGTTCATATCTGCTACGCAGCAAATATTAGAATTTCCGCCAAAAGGAGCCGAAGTAAAGGTAATTCCTTGGGCATTGGCGACGAAGCAACTGGAAAGGAATAAGAAAGAAAAGTAGTAATTTTTCATAATGGTAATTTAGGTTAATAATATTTTATGGACACGGATTGGGTAATGAATTGATGTATTCTCTCATTAATGCAACACCTTCTTCGTGAATGATTGTTCTTCCTATGATAGGCATCATTTCTGATCCTTCATTGGTATTTATTCTGTACATCAACTCGGAATGGTCCGCATCTCCGGCGTTGATGACGTATGGATTGTCAGGTATATTGAATAGCGGTGGTAAACAAATTCCGAAGGTATACATATCCATGTTGCTGAAGTTAAAACGTTGTGGTACATAATCGCAATGACCACCGACTCTGTGACAATGCGCACAGTTGATATCGATATACGATTTTGCGCGTAACTCTAAAGGTTTGCTCGTGTCACGCCAATCTACCGCTGAATAAATGGAAGCCAGATTTGGTAGTGTATTGTCGATATAGCCAATTCTTTTCCAATGTTCTAATTGGTTTCTTGAAAACTTACCGTAATTGTATGTTGTGTTTAGATTTTGAGGTTTTGGACCAATTGGCGTATTTTTTTCGCCGGTACTATTTTCATTAATCTTATGACAAGTTACACATTCTGTTTGTGAGGGAATTTTATAATCAATGCTTCTGGTCTCACCGTTTTCGGTCCAAGTTATCGGCACAAATATTCCATTTCCATCTGTGTCTAAAAAAGCTTCCGTTTGATTTTCATTCCAAACATAATCGTATAATTTCCATTCATCGTTTTTACGAACCAATAATCTTGTTTCAATTATTTTAGTATTGTTGGAAGGCTGTACGTTATCGTAGTAGAAAGTTTTTATCATCACCGTACCCACTGGAAACTCTAGAACATTATCATCTCCGTCATAAGTTGCTGATGTTCCTTGTGGCATCCAAATGAATCTTTTTTTGTGTGCATAATCTGAGAAGAGTGAACTAGCAGGCTCGTAAGGGACCACTTTATATCCTGGCTTTTGGTCTTTTAAAGGGCCGATAAAAAAATGATAATCTGATAATTTAGGTAAAGGAGTTTGTAATAGATCAAAACGTACAGGGCCGCTTACAATATTACTTTGTCTGTTAGCAGGTTCATTTGGATCCATATAATTATCTTCTTCGTTTCTAGAACAAGAAATAATCAATAATGTAAAGGAAACGAGGCATACGACAGCAAAGTAGATTCTATTCATAAATGAATTAATTAGTTTTCAAAAGTAAGAATTAAAATAACATAATTGTTAATTCAACGCACTTAAAAACAAAGAAAACACTTATTTGCTAGATATTTAACAGTTGTTATACTAGCGCGTTGGGTGAAAGTTCGGTTAACGAAAGAAGCATAAAAAACGCGGGTGGAAAATAGAAAAGTAAAGTTCACCGTGGTTTCTTTTTTAGAAAATCAAGATATTTTATTTGGCGTTTCGCTTAAAGAATTGATATTAAATAAAAGAGCACCAAAATGAAAAGTTTTTCAAATTGATGCTCTTAATTAGAATTGTTCTTTTAGGTGTTTTTCTATTCCTTAATAAATTTTTGGGTAAAGCCTTTTCCTTGTTCGTTTGTCAATAATAAAAGGTAGGTTCCAGTTTTTAATGTTCCGATATTAATTTGTGATGAGGTTAATTTTGTTTCTAAAATCATTCTTCCACTAAGATCGAATATTTGCGCATCTTTAAGTTTCTCCGTTGAATTGGCATCTATACTTATAGAAATCACCTGTTTCGCTGGGTTAGGATAGATTGTAAATACAGAGTTCGTATTGCCATTTACTGCTAAAGTAGATCCTTCAGTTACTCGAAGTGCGCTATTAATTTCAGGATTTAGGAAAGTGTCTACAATTCCTGAAGGCCATTTGATTATTAGTTGTGTTATGGCTGTAGATTGACCTAGGCCGAAATGCGCATTTAAAGAACTCATGTATCTAAATCCTTCACCGCTTCGGATATCTCTAATTTGAATTCCAAAATCACCATAAATCTCAATTCTTGCTCCGATACCATTCGTATTACTTTGAGTTCCTTGCAATTGTACTTTGAACCAATTATTTCCGTTTGGAATAGCGTATCTGATACTCGAGCCATTTTGGATGTCAAGAAAACCATCATTATTCAAGTCTCCCACAGCACCAACACTTATTCCGGGATACGCTGTTGGTGCAAAGGTATTATTCCCTTGGTTAAACATAATTTTACTACCGCCTCCAAGAACGTCTACAAGTCCGTCATTATCGAAATCATAAGCAATATTATCAATGTTTGTTGAAGTATTTGTATCCCATCCTGAACCAGCTGTAATATTTGTAAATGCTTCCTCCACGGAATTGCTGGTGTCTAAATTATTTCTGAAGAATTTATGTGCGCTTCCGCTAGAAGTGATAATGATATCCATATCGCCATCATTATCAAAATCTGAAATACCTGAAGACCAAGTTTGAATCGGCGTAACGTCTATTTGTGCTAGCGCTGAGATATTGGTATAAACACCATTGCCATCGTTTCTGTGCAATTCACAAGGTGGTCCAGAACATTTGGAGATAAACACATCTGTATCTCCATCATTGTCAAAGTCTGTAAATAATGTGGAATAGTTACCGCCATTATCGCCTAAATTCATTGCGCCTGGAGTAACAGCAACTTGGTAATGCGTTAAATTTCCATTTCCATCATTCAAATAATAAACGTTTGGTGCGATATCATGGCACGAGAAAACATCTAAATTTCCATCTTGGTTCAAATCTGCAAAATTAGTTCTTTGGCAGAAGATATATTCACCTGGAGTATAAGCGGTATATCCTGTACCTTCTTCTTGAGCTGTCCAGATTGAAAGTCCACTTCCTGCGCCCAAAACCAAATCATTAAACCCATCTCTATTATAATCTCCAGCTGCCATACTCCATGAGGGCATAAAACTGGTGCCAGAGATTGTAAAGTCAGAAACTGTAAATCCACCTCCAGGTTGCTGATAATGAATTTTTAAGTTATTGGCACTTACGCCCACCATGTCGTCGATGTTATCGTTATTCATATCAACCACACAAATATCATAATTACTAGCAATAGTAGGAACATTCTGAATTGTATAGTTAATAGGAACAACTATCGGGACTTCCGTAATTTCAAAATCAAAGCCTGCATCACTATATTGATTACTCCATGCTATAAAATAGGTTTGACCGGCAGAAACGGCAAATGTTCTTTTCGAAAGTAATGATGTGTTGTCCGAGTCGCATGTAATGATTCCAGAATCGTCATCACTAACAAAACAAGTCAATGCAGTACATGCACCAGTATATACATTAAAGGTAGTATTCATGCAGGTATTTTGAACCAAGTCGGACGATATGGTCACGTTGGCGCTAATGGTTGGTGTATATACATACCATTTAGCCATGGTTCCGCTTGAGCACGGTGTATTAATGGTGTCCTCGTCTAGAGAATTTACTGTTGTTACTCCTGCATTCACTGGAGTTGCTGAACTACATGGGTTAGGTACAAATACATTTTCCGTCAATTGAAAGGTAAATCCTACGGATGTCCAACGATTATCGAAAGCAATATAATAGGTCGTATTGGCAATTACGTCAAAAGTAGCGGTTGAAGAAAGTCCACCTCCGCTGTCGTCATCACCTTCATGACAAATCAAAGCATCGCAGCTTCCTTTGTAAACATGAAAACGCGTATCAATTAATGGTGTGTTTTGCACTAAATCTGTGGTGACGGTTACCGAGTGATTTTCCGTAGGTGTATATACATACCATTCTCCACCTGGTGGCCGATCGGCAGGAACAGCTCCGTATTGTGTATCGCATAACGGTAACGGAACTTGCGTACCGTTTATGGTGCTTACCACATAAAGACCAGGAGTAATTGATATCGCCGTGGCACAAGTGTCCTGTGCTTTGACATAATGTCCTGTGATAAGTAGAATGATTAACAATGTGATTTTTTTCATGATTTTTTTTAAATTAAATGAGTTGCAATAAAGCAGTTTTCTTGACTATTCCTTAATAAATTTTTGACTATATCCTTTTCCTTTTTCGTTTTGTAAGAGCAATAAATAAGTTCCAGATTGCAACGACTCGATGTTAATTCTGTTTGAAGTTAAAGGTGTTTCAAATACCAACCTTCCGCTCAAATCAAATATTTGTGCTGTTGTTAATTTTTCAGTAACATTTGAATTGACATTGAAAGAGATAAATTCTTTGCTTGGATTTGGATAAACACTAAAAATGGCATTTGTGTTCCCGTTTACTGCTAGCGTAGCACCTTCGGTTACGGTGAATGCTCCATTTATTTCTGGATTTGCATAGATGTCTACAATACCAGAAGGCCATCTTACGATTAGCTGATCAATGGCGGTGGCTTGACCCAAACCGAAGTGACCATGTAATGAACTCATGTACTCAAATCCTTCTCCGCTGCGAATATCTCTTATTTGTTTACCGAACGCTCCATATATTTCTAATCTGGCTCCAATCCCGTTGGTATTGCTTTGTATTCCTTTTAATATTACTTTAAACCAGTTATTTCCGTTTGGAACAGCGTATCGGATGGTATTATTATTAAGAATATCAAGAAATCCGTCGTTATTCAAGTCACCGACTGCGCCGATGGCCATTCCTGTGTACAATGTTTGAGCGAATACATTATTTCCTTGATTGAACATAATTCTACTGCCACTTCCCAAAATATCAACTAAGCCGTCATTGTCAAAATCGTAAGCTACATAATCTCTATTTGTTAGGGAATCTTGATCTAAGCCTGAACCTACACTAATATTTGTAAAAGCTTCTTCTGTTTCATTTGTTGTATCAAGATTATTCCTAAATAGTTTGTTTCTGACGCTACCATTCGATCCAATCATGATATCCATGTCGCCGTCATTGTCAAAATCCGCCACGGCGGAAGACCAAGATTGGATTGGAGTCACATTAATCTGCGCTTGTGCGGAAATATCAGTAAAAACACCGCCACCATCATTTCTATGCAATTCACATGGAGGCCCAGAACATTTAGAAATAAATAAGTCTCTGTCGCCATCATTATCATAGTCAGTCCAAATAGAAGCGTAATTTCCGCCACTTGCAGTAATTCCTAACATATAAGCTCCAGGGGTAGTTCCAGATTGGTAGTATGTCCAATTGCCTTCGCCATCATTCAAGTAATAAACGTTTGGATCAACGTCGTGACAGGAAAACGCATCTAAATTTCCATCATTATTAATATCAATAAAATTGGTTCTTTGACAGAAAATATAGTCTCCTGGAGTTCTGCTAACGTAAGCTGTTCCAGTTGAATTTGATTCCCAAAAAGAGAGTTTATTTCCGGAACCCAATACTAAATCATTATACCCATCTCTATTGTAATCTCCTGCTGCTAAACTCCATGTAGGAAGAGTTGTACCATTTGGTACTGCGAAATTGGCGATAGAAAATGTACCTCCAGGTTCTTGAAAATGCACTTTCAAATTACTCGTACTCACACCCGCAATATCATCCTTACCATCATTATTCATGTCGACTATGCAAATATTGTATGTACTATTGATGGTGGAAATGCTCTGAGAAGTATAATTTACAGGAACCGGAATTACCGTTTCAGTCAAGCTAAATTCAAATCCTTCAGCGCTCCACTTATTGTCCCATACGATATAATAGGTTGCTCCAACGGCAACACTAAAAGTTTTTTTGGATAAAAAGGAATCTGGACTTCCGGCGTCGCATTCAAGATCACCAGAGTTATCATCACTAACCACACAAGATAAACCGCTAACACAGTTGCCTGAGTAAACACTAAAATTGGTGTCTTTACAAATATTTACTTGTAAGTCGGACGAAATGGTTACCACATAATCTTGCGATGGGGTATAGGAATACCATTTTGCCAAGGTCGTTGAAGAACAACTTGTTGTAATATTATCTCCATCAATCGCATTCACTGTTGTAATACCTGCTGTGATTGGAGTTGAAGTGTTACACGGATTTGGTACAAACACATTTTCGCTTAATTGAAAAATAAATCCTGATGATGTCCAACGATTATCAAAAGCAATATAATAGGTTGTGTTTGCTATCACGTCAAAAGTACTTGTAGAGGAATTACCAGTTCCGCTATCGTCATCTCCGGCAACGCAAACCAAGCTACCACAACTTCCGATATAAACGTGAAAACGCGTATCTCTTAAAGGAACGTTGATACTTAAATCCGTCGTTACAGTAACGGTGTGGTTTTCGGCAGGAGTATAGGCGTACCATTCTCCTCCCGGTGGTCTTGTTACAGGAACGGCACCGTATTGCGAAGAACATAGAGGTAAAGGAACTTCGGTTCCGTTAATTCCATCAACGGTAAAGAAACCGGCTCCAATGGGTAATGCTTCAGCACAAGTGTCTTGGGCTATCATGTTTTGCACCATTACAAGCAACAAGATAAGAGTAG
>JBIKRP010000050.1:0-9456 GCA_044349145.1 Flavobacterium sp. | reverse complement strand
TCGTTATAGGAATGTTGTTTTTCCTCCTTTATTTGGTCTTAGGATTAATTCTCGTTTTTTGGAAAACGATGCCAATCAATATGGAACCAAATTACAGAATAGCATTTGGTGTACTCTTGATTGTATATGCATATATTCGATTTACACGATTTTTTACTGGTCAAAAAGAAGAATTATGAGACGTTACTTTCCCTTTTTTTTATGTATTGCCGCACTGTTTCTTATCATTACTTGTAAACAAAATGTTGCAAGGACCGAGAAAGCAATCAAGCCAGAAGAAGCAACAGTGCTAGTAGATGAATCTATCAAACCCATTGTTGAAGCCTTAGTTCAGGTTTTCGAAAGTAAATACAACGCCAAAATATCGATTATTCCCAAATCAGAAGCGGAGGTAATCCAAGCTTTAGCTAAAGATACCGCTAGAATTGCGGTTTTGACCCGTACTATTACTAAAGAGGAAATAGCATATTTTAATGCTAAGAAGTTGAATCCGAGAATGACTCCGTTTGCTCACGACGCCATAGCATTTATAGCAAATAAGAATACTAAAGACACCTTAATTACGTTGAAGGAAGTCAAGGATTTTATGAATGGAAGTAAATCCACTAAAATCAAGGGATTGGTTTTTGACAATCTCAATTCAAGTACAGTGAGGCTGATAAGTGAATTGTCTGGAATCAGCAGCATTCCAAAGGAAAATGTGTTTTCATTCAAGACGAACAATGAGGTAATCAATTATGTGGCGCAGAATAATGGAATAATTGGAGTTGTTGGAATAAATTATATCTTTGAGCCCTCTGAAGAAATAATGGCAAGTATTCAGAAAATCAACGTTCTTAATGTTCTAAATACAGTTGATAATCAGTATTATAGTCCAACTCAAAGTAATTTGGGAGAAGGCACGTACCCTTTGGTACGCGAATTGTTTGTCCTGAACGCCCAAGGACAAGAAGGCTTAGGATTGCGTTTTTCTGCATTCATCGCTAGTGAAATTGGACAAAGAATTATTCTCAAATCAGGATTATTACCTTACGAAATTCCTTCCAGAAATATTCGTATCAGAAATACAATCAATAATGATAAAAAGTAAAATTAAATTGACAACTATGAAAAGTTACAAAGTTTTTAGCGTTCTATTTCTTTTGACAGCTATGATTAGTACCGCTCAAGACTTAGAACTTGCTAAAAAAGCTATTGACGCTGAGCAATACGAAAAGGCAAAAGCAATTTTAAAAACCATTGTGCAATCGAAACCAGGAAATGGTAAAGCGACGTTCTTTCTTGGTAACGTATATCTAAAACAGAATATCGAAGATTCTGCTAAAATATATTTTCAGAAAGGTTTAACGGCAAGCGATTACCCAAGATGGAACAATATCGGGTTGGGTCAAATCGACTTAAATAATGGGAATGCGACTACTGCACAAGCTAATTTTGATGTAGTTACCAAAGACCTAAAGAAAAAAGACATTGAAGAGTATTTTTATATTGCGAAAGCCTATATGAATGCAGATAAACCAGATTACAAAACGGCGTTGACTTACCTCAATAAAGCCAAAGCTATAAATCCAACAGATGCTACTATTCAATTGGGCTTAGGAGATGCTTTCTACGGAGATAAAAATCAAAACGAATCGTACGCCGCATACCGAAATGCTTTTCAAACCGACGCTTCTTTGATTCGTGCCAAAATGCAGCTTGGAGTTCTGCTTAAAGGTGCCAAATCATATACAGAGGCGGTGAAAGCTTACGATAATGTTATTGCAATAGACGCTAATTACGGTCCAGTGTACAGAGAATTGGCAGAAACCTATTATTATTGGGGCAATAATGAACCTAAGAAATACAACGAATACATCCAAAAAGCATTGAGCTACTATGAAAAATATATGAGTTTGACAGATTACTCTCTAACTTCACGCATGCGTCATGCTGACTTTTTGATCTTAGCCAAAGATTACAAAGCGCTTGAAGTAGAAGCCAATAAGATGAAAGAACTAGATAAAGTAAATCCAAGAATACTTCGTTATTTGGGTTATTCTGCATACGAAAATGGAAATACGGATGTTGCTATTAAATCATTAGAAGATTTTATTGGAAATACAAATAATAAAATCATTGCACGTGACTTCTTGTACTTAGGACTTGCAAAGCTCAAAAAATCGAATAATGTAGAAACCAAAACTGTAGATCAAATCATGTTTGACGCTGGGGTTGCCGATATCAAAAAGTCAGTTGAGATGGAAATTACCATGACCAACGACTTAAGCGAAGTCGGAAAAAAATTCTACGAACAAAAATTGTTTAAACAAGCGTCAGCGATCTATGAAATTGCGACTTCAAATGCGACTTCTAAGAATTATTTGCTAGACAATTTTTATCTTGGAAACTCTTTATACTATAACAACACTAGAAAAGATGTCGTAAAACCAGATCCAATCGAATTACAAAAAGCCGATGCTGCTTTCGGAAAAGTAATCGAAGCTTCTCCAACGACGCAAGACGCATACATCTTTAGAGCAAGAACAAACCGACTTCTCGAAAATGAGGAGATGATTATCAAATACTATGAAGAATATCTAAAAGTAGTTACAGAAAAAGGGGAAGAGGAAGTCACGAAAAACAAAGCGAAATTCATTGAAAGCTATAACAACATTGCGGCAAGTTACGCCAACACAGATAAGTCCAAAGCAAAAGAGTACTTTAATAAGACCCTAGCACTAGACCCAACAAATACTTACGCTACGGAATCTTTGAAAACATTAAAGTAGTTTCAAGACATTTATTTCAAAAACAAACCGATAGTTCTACAAGAATTATCGGTTTTTTTTATGGGAAGCGAATCCCGCTATCATTCCAATCTTTTGCTTTTTAAAGAAAAAAGCAAAAGGATTTTCCCTTATATCGGGGCTAGACCACCCCGCCCTTCGGGCACCCCTCCAGAGGAGGGGAAACCCAAATCTCAAATCTTAAATCCCAAATCCTAAATCCCAATTTCCTATCTTTGCGCTTTAAATCAAAAAATGCTTACAAAAGAAATACAATCAGCCGTCGAAAAGGGAATTATGCTCCCGCTGATGGAAGAATTCTACACGATTCAAGGAGAAGGATTTCACACCGGAACTGCGGCGTACTTTATAAGAATCGGAGGTTGCGACGTGGGTTGCCATTGGTGCGACGTCAAGGAAAGTTGGAATGCCGAATTGCATCCGCCAACAGCCATCGAAAAAATAGTCGAAAACGCAAAAAAATATGCGGATACGGTTGTGGTGACCGGTGGAGAACCACTCATGTGGGACATGAATCCACTTACGGAGCAACTAAAGGAAAGTGAGCTAAAAGTGCATATCGAAACCTCTGGTGCTTATCAACTTTCCGGTCATTGGGATTGGATTTGCCTTTCTCCTAAGAAAAACAAATTACCTACGGCTACTGTTTACCAAAAAGCCAATGAACTAAAAGTCATTATCTACAACAAACACGATTTTATTTTTGCAGAGGAACAGGCAGCACTAGTCAATGAAGACGCCATCTTATTTCTACAGCCGGAATGGAGCAAAAGAGAGATAATGACACCACTAATTGTAGACTACGTGATGCAAAATCCAAAGTGGCGCGTTTCTCTACAAACACATAAATATTTGAATATCCCTTAAAACCTTACTCCATGAAACAATTAACGATATTGCTGCTTATATTTTTTCCTCTGATTGCATCTTCGCAAATTGGCGGTGAGGCGGAGGTATATTTAACCGGCGATAAAATTGAAGCGCAATTTAACGGCGGTGGAATAGAGAAGTTCAGCGAATTTGTCCAAGGTCAGTTCAATTACTCAAAAGTGAAAAAGGCAGGAAGAATGATTGCTTCCTTTACGGTGGATGTCGACGGTAGTCTCAAAAACATCAAACTCGTTCAGATGATTGATGTTGATTCTGGGGTAGAATTAATACGTGTCCTAAACAAATGTCCAAAATGGACGCCAGCAAAACGAGGTGGAAAGCCCATTAGTATTGAAGTAAATTATCCAATGGTGTTTAATGCAGGATTACGAGAAAATCAGGTAAATGGCGCCAAAGAAAAAGATGCAGCTGCAAATACCAACAGTAATGATGTTCGTACAGTAGATAATGTGGAGGCTGCACCAAGATATGGTGGAGGATTGACGTCATTTTATAAATATATTTCGGCTAATTTTAGAGTGCCAGAAGAAGAAGGATTTAAAGGAAAAATAATGGTATCCTTTGTAGTTGAAGTTGATGGAAGTTTAACAAATATTAAAGTTCTCAAAGATCTCGGTTATGGCACAAGTGAAGAGGCAATCCGAGTTTTGAAAGCTTCTCCGAAGTGGATTCCAGGGAAGCAAAACGGTAAGCCAGTTCGGGTAGAATATAGTTTGCCAATAATTATCCGTTCCTAGAATGTAAAAAGTTTTAATCATTTCGCTATGAAAGCATTATTGACTTTTCTTGTTTTTTTTCTTTCAGTCGAGGTTCTTCAAGCACAAGACCAAAATGCAACTGAAGATCCCATCATTGAAATGAAAGACGCAGATGCTCCGCCCATGTATTATGCTGGTCCAGATGCACTCTACGAATTCATCGAACAAAATTTCAAAAAACCAGAAGTTCCCGAATTAATCGGAAAAGTTTTTGTCTCTTTTATAGTTGAAAAGGACGGAACTTTAACCAACATTGCGACAACAAGAGATATCGGTTTCGGAACCGGTGCTGAAGCCGAACGCGTCATGCAACTTTCTCGCAATTGGATTCCAGGAAGAAAAGATGGTAATGTCGTTAGAGTAAAATATTACCTGGCCATACCAATTCATACCAATTAGACTTCTATGAAATCACAGTTTCTCTTAAATCCTGAAATTACATTTCTCAATCATGGATCTTTTGGAGCATGCCCGATACCAATTCTAGAAAATTATCAGTATTGGCAAAGAGAATTAGAAAAGGAGCCGGTTCAATTCATACTAAAAAAAGCTCCAATTTATCTACAAACTGCCAAGGAGGCTGTTGCTCAGTTTGTAGGTTGTGATGCCGATGATTTTTTCTTTACGGCAAATCCAACAATCGCGATTAATACCATTATGCGCAGCATGAAATTGAATCCTGGCGATGAAATTCTCACCACCAATCACGAATATGGGGCGATGGACAGAACTTGGAATTTCTACTGCGAGAAGTCCGGTGCCAAATACATTCGACAAAATATTTCAATTCCAATTCAATCCAAAGAGAAGCTGCTCGAAGAATTTTGGACAGGTTACACCTCCAAAACAAAAATCGTATTCCTCAATCAAATCTCGAGTGCGACCGCTTTGATTTTTCCGGTGAAAGAGATTATTCAAAAGGCGAGAACATTGGGATTAATTACAATTATCGATGGTGCGCATGTACCGGGTCATATCGATTTAAACTTAATCGATTTGGATCCGGATTTCTATACTGGAACGCTGCACAAATGGATGCTGGCACCAAAAGGTTGCTCGTTTTTATATGTCAAAAGAGAGCGTCAAAATGAAATAGATCCGCTAATTGTAGGCTGGGGTTATCAAAGCGAAAATCCTTCGAATAGCCGATTTCTAGATTACCATCAACATCAAGGCACAAGAGACATTTCGGCTTTTCTGACAGCGCCAGCGGCGATTCAGTTCCTAAACGACCACAGTTGGAAAGAAAAATCGGTCATCGCCAAACAGATGATTTTAGACAATTACGAGAGATTTTGTACGTTGCTAGGAACGCAGACAATTTGTCCAATTTCTTCAGAATTCCTCGGGCAAATGTGCAGCATTCCGATCAACACTAGTGATTCCGTCGCCCTCAAAGAAACATTGTATTGTGACTATAAAATTGAAATTCCAATCATGAAAATTGATCATGGGACTTTTATTAGAATTTCATTAAATGCGTACAACAATTCAAAAGACTTAGATACTTTGTTTGACGCGTTGTCATCAATAAAGAAGCATACATATTTATTGAAATAGGAGTGCAAATCGTTTACATTCAACAGGTTAAAATTAAGATGCTTTTAAATTAATTTTCAAAATATTGTTTGTATTATTGTAACCTAATTATATGACCAATCATGAAAAAAATCCTTACCCTTTTAATTCTTCTGTGTTCTGTTGCTGTTTTCTCACAAAGAACCTGTGATACAAACAGAAAATTAGCAGAACTGAAAAATACTGTTCCTGGATTTGCTGAGCATCATCTAGATGTGATGGAGTACATACAAAATCCAAATAACGAACAAGCCAACGTACTTCGCGGACCGAATTCTCCTGCAGTGGTGGTAACTATTCCAGTTGTTTTTCACGTCTTATATAAAAATGCCACTCAAAATATCAGTGATGCGCAAATCAATTCTCAATTGGCGGTTTTAAATAATGATTACAGAAAGTTGAATGCAGATTTTAATTCCGTAGTTCCTGCTGCTTTTAGACCTCTGGGAGCTGATATGGAAATTGCATTTTGCAAAGCAACTCGGACACCTACAGGCGCTACGACTACTGGGATTACAAGAAAATCAGTAGGTTCTAACTTTGTTTTTGAAGATAGTTATTATCAAGCAGCGGGTGAACTTGCTTGGGATACAACCAAGTATTTGAATGTTTGGATAGGTAGATTTAGTGACCCACAGATACTAGGTTTTGCTTATTTGCCCTCTGCTGCTGGGTCTGCGTTTGATGGGCTTTGCATTGGAGATCAGTTTTTTGGAACCACTGGAACGGCAAGCGCACCTTTTAATAAAGGAAGAACTGGAACTCACGAAATTGGTCATTATTTTGGATTGGAGCATCCTTGGGGAGATGATTTCAGTAATTGTGGATCATCAGCAAACAGTGATGGTGTAGCAGATACACCAGCAACCGACAATCCTCATTATGACTGCCCATCGTTTCCAACAAATGTTAATACCTGTACCTCTTCTGCTAACGGAGCCATGTTTATGAATTTTATGGACTATGTTGATGATGCTTGTATGGCCTTCTTTACCGTAGGTCAAAAAACAATTATGCAAAACACATTGGCGGGACCGAGATTGAGTTTGTTGACCTCTAACGGTTGTGGTGCACTTGGATTGAATGAAGTGGAAGCAATACGAGCCATTGCAGTCTATCCAAATCCAGTTTCGAAATATTTTATGATTACTTCACCACAAGTGGAAATCGATGAAGTAGAGATTTTCAATACAATGGGACAGTTGGTAAAAACACAAAAACTGTCACTAGCTAATAATGTGATTAATATCGAAGAATTGGCCTCAGGAACATATTATTTAAGAATCTACAATGAAGGACAATTCTTGAAATCAGATAAAGTGATCAAGAAATAATCGTTCTTACATCATCATAAAAAAATCCCGAAAGTAAGCTACTCTCGGGATTTTTTTATTTCTATATTTTTGAGAACTAGGAACAAAAGTGCGTTTTCAAGCAAACGGATTGTATGAAATTCCCGGGTCGCGTGAGGGATGGGAGCTAGGTGCCGTGCGCCGCGTACAGCCCGACCCGCAGGGGCACGCCCAACTAAAGAGACAGCCGCGCCAAATAATCAAAGTGTTCTCCTTCTACAACCAATTCACATTGCAACCCGTTGGCAAGAGCTGCGTTTTGTAATGTATTATAATCGACATACATCCAATCAAAAGGAGTTTCTTTTTCGCCTTTGTATGCAATATTGAAAACCAATTCTCCATAGTATTCATTGTCAGAAGGTATCCATTTACCGCCATCTTCATCGTCGTCAAACATATAAATGATGTCTGAACTATCTACTAAAATCTGTCCGTTTTCATTCAATAAAGAACGCAATTTCGAAAGAAATGTCCCAAGCTTTTTTAGCCGTCCACACATACCAGCACCATTCATCAAAAGCATAATGGTATCGAATTTTTCGTTTTCAATCGTCATCACATCTTGCACGCGAGCTTTCGTAATTCCACGAAGTCGACAGGTTTCAATAGCATTTGGCGAAATATCAACCGCTGTAACATCAATATTTTTTTCGTGTTGTAAATACAAACTGTGACTTCCGGCACCGCAACCCACATCCAAAGTTTTTCCTTTGGCCAATTGTAGTGCGGTTTGTTCTATGGCGGGCATTTCTTCGTAGGAACGAAACAAATACGCCACACTCATCTCATCAGCTTCCGAAATAGAAGTTTCCGTAATCAAGTCTTCTGGCGCGTTGTTGGTTTGATAATCAAGAATAGCTTTTCCGAATAGGTCTTTCATTTCTATAAGTTTAGGAGGTTTAGGAAAGTTTATTTGGTTTAGTTTTGTTGTGTTCTTGAAAGAACAGATTGGTTCTTGGTTAGTAGTTAAAGTTGAGTATATTTGTCACAATACTTTTTATTATGAGTTTAAAACCGCCATTGAACGACATCGAAAAACTAGCCAAAGATACACATCTCGAAAATAAAAAGTATTTTGACAAGCTAAAAAGGAAAACGCCGAAGAATTTAGATTATGTCATGCAAGAACTACACGATTCGGAATTTAAAAAAACCGATTGTTTGACTTGTGCCAATTGCTGCAAAACCACTGGACCGCTTTTTACATCAGCAGATATCGAACGAATTTCTAAACACTTACGGCAAAAACCGCAACAATTTATAGCGCAGTATTTGCGGATTGATGAAGACCAAGATTACGTATTACAAAGTGTTCCTTGTACTTTTCTAGATACAAAAAATCACTGTATGATTTATGAAGTTCGGCCCAAAGCTTGCCGAGAATTTCCGCACACCGACAGAAAAAAATTCCAGCAGATTGACGATTTGACTTTGAAAAATGTAGCGATTTGCCCGGCCGCTTTCAACATCGTAGAAGCAATGAAAAAGAAATTGCCTCTGTAAATCAATTCGTCTCGTTGGCGAATAAAAAACTATCAGGGTAGATCAAGTATTTTCTCCTCATTTCCTTAAATTTTTCAATTCCTGTTTTCCACGTAGCGCGAATCTTCTCTTCCGATAGGCCTCCTTCAATTTGTTGCTGCAGTACTTTGGTTCCCGCCAATTTAGTGAAATAAGAATTAAAAAACTTAGACGGTTCTTCGGTGTCTTTATAAGCTTTGATCAGCCACTTCAATTCCAAGTGATTCACTTTTGGCACCTGTGTCAAATCTTCGCCGCAACAAATCGTACCGTTCCACGGAGGATCTTTAGCGCCTTCATTGGGAGTTGGTGTAAAACTGTAATGATTTGCCGTCAGGAAAGGGGAGCCATAGATTTGAAATTGTTTGTTAGTGCCTCTTCCACTACTAACATTCGTTCCTTCAAAAAAGCACAAGCTGGCATACAGATTAATCGCTTGATCATTAGGTAGATTTGGAGAAGGTTTTACGGGCAAGCTATAGGACATTTCACGACGATAATTTTCACAAGGCACAATTTTGACTTTACACTGAATACTATCTTTTAACCATTTCTCACCATTAT
>JBIKRP010000386.1:0-2709 GCA_044349145.1 Flavobacterium sp. | reverse complement strand
AAGCCCACCATTTTTGCTTTTTAAGGAACCATCATTCTGAATCGTTCCTGTTGAGCCGACCATAATGAGTTCTTTCTCTTCTCCATCTGCGGCAAACACTAGAAATACGCCACTTCCATTTTCGCTCGCGTTGCAAACTTCTTCTAGGCTATTATCGACAGTAAAGTTAAAGTGGTTGTTGGTTTTGAACTTTGTTAATTCTTTATACATAATATTTTGTTTAGCCACAAAGGCACTAAGGCACAAAGTGTTTGTTATTTTAATTTAAGAAAAAAGCTCCATAAACAGGAGCTTTATATTGGTCCCTCGACTACGCTCGGGAAGACAATTTCTTTCAAAACTATCCCATAATCTCTTTTACTTTCTTACCAATTTCAGCGGGAGAATCTACAACGTGAATTCCACATTCTCTCATGATTCGTTTCTTCGCTTCCGCGGTGTCATCTGAACCACCCACAATAGCACCTGCATGTCCCATAGTTCTTCCTTTTGGAGCGGTTTCACCAGCGATGAATCCTATTACAGGTTTTCTATTTCCGTCTGCTTTGATCCATTTTGCTGCATCAGCTTCTAATTGTCCGCCGATTTCACCAATCATGACGATGCATTTCGTTTCTGGGTCGTTCATTAATAACTCCACTGCCGCTTTTGTAGTAGTTCCGATAATAGGATCTCCACCAATTCCAATTGCGGTAGTTATTCCCATGCCTTGTTTTACCACTTGATCAGCCGCTTCGTAGGTTAATGTTCCGGATTTTGAAACAATCCCGACAGTGCCTTTTTTGAAAACGAAACCTGGCATGATACCCACTTTGGCTTCACCTGGTGTAATTACGCCTGGGCAATTTGGTCCAATTAACGTGCAATTTCTTTCTTTGATATATTCGTTGGCTTTAATCATATCAGCAACCGGAATACCTTCTGTAATCGTAATAATCACTTTGATTCCAGCATCGGCAGCTTCCATAATCGCATCTGCAGCAAAAGCTGGTGGTACAAAAATAATGGTTGTATCTGCTCCTGCTTGTTCTACTGCATCTTTTACGGTATTAAAAACTGGACGATCTAAATGTGTACTTCCACCTTTTCCTGGAGTCACACCACCAACTACATTGGTACCGTATTCAATCATTTGTGACGCGTGAAAAGTTCCTTCACTTCCGGTAAAACCTTGAACAATTATTTTGGAATCTTTGTTGACTAAAACACTCATAGTATTTTGTTTTTGTATTTTTTATTTGTGATGCAAAAGTAAGTGATTCACATTTACTTTTAAAGTTTATTTTCTAAATATTTAAGGCAATTGACTCATTTGAAATCCACGGTACAAAAGGTTGTCTTTTACTTCCCAAATGACCATAAAATGGGCTAAAAGCATTTCCTCTCTTGGGTTTTCAATGGTTTTGATGTAATGAGCATAACGAACCACAATTTGATCGCCGTCTTTTAGAAGATGGCTGATTCGTGCTTTTGAACGCACATAAGCTCTACCTAATTCTGCTGATAAATCTAGGATATCTTTACGATTCAATTGCTTGAATCCAGTACTGCTATTCCAATCTAAAAGTACCTCCGGATGCAAAAATGTACTCATGATTTCGCTATTGATAAGCGCATCTGATTTATAAAAATCTTGAATTAATTTCTTTGCAGACATTTTACTTCAATTTATTTAAAATTTCTGGTATTCTCTTCACGTTGGCCAGTTGCTTCAATTTCTCGCGAGATTCTTCAATCGGTGTTCCGAAGTAGGATTTACCGCCTTCCACCGATTTGGTCACGCCTGTTTGTCCCATAATCACTGCTTTGGTTCCGATGGTAATTCCGCTTGTCGTTCCAACCTGACCCCACAACGTCACTTCATCTTCGATTATTACACAGCCCGCAATGCCAGTTTGTGAGGCAATCAGACATTTCTTTCCGATGACAGTGTCGTGTCCAACGTGCACTTGATTGTCTAATTTAGTTCCTTCTCCAATGGTTGTATCGCCAGTCACGCCTTTATCGATGGTACATAAAGCGCCAATTCCTACATTGTCTTCAATTACAACGCGTCCACCGGATAACAATTGATCGAAACCTTCCAGACGTTTTTTATAATAGAACGCATCGCCGCCCAAAACAGTTCCCGCATGAATGACGACATTGTCTCCAATAACCGTATGATCGTAGATAGCAACGTTTGAATGAATCAAACAATTCTTTCCAATCGTTACATGATTTCCAACAAAAGTGTTGGGTTGAATGACGGTTCCCTCGCCTATTTTTGCTGTTGCTGCTATAGAAACATTGGACGCTTGAAACGGCATAAAATGACGCGTCAACGTATTAAAATCTCTGAATGGATCATCGGAAATCAGTAGTGCTTTTCCTATTGGGCAATCTACTTTTTTGTTAATCAAAACAATAGTAGCCGCAGATTGCAATGCCTTATCGTAATATTTGGGATGATCAACAAAGACGATATCTCCAGGTTCAACGACATGAATTTCATTCATTCCTGACACAGGAAAATTAGCATCGCCTACGAATTCACATTGAAGTAAATTAGCAATTTGTTGCAGCGCATGGACTTTGGGGAACTTCATAGGATTTACTTAACGCGTTCCATATAATTCCCAGAAGTTGTATCAATTTTGATTTTGTCACCTTCGTTGATAAACAAAGGAACGTTGATTGTCGCGCCAGTTTCAACCGTAGCTGATTTTG
>JBIKRP010000385.1:0-2714 GCA_044349145.1 Flavobacterium sp. | reverse complement strand
GTTGTCAATAAAGAGAAGACGTTTATTGCCTCCATTGATGGCAGTAGAAAGAAGTATAACAATACTAAGTTTATCAATAATACGTTTTCAACTTTTACAAAAAATCTAGGGCAGTTCGTTTTGGCTTTAGATACCATCGCACCAAAAATTGTAAGTATGAAACCCATAGAAGGGAAGCTGTTGAAAGATAAATATCTGGTATTTAAGATTACAGATGACTTATCAGGAATAAAGTCATATCATGGTTATATCAATGAGAAATGGGTTTTGTTTGAGTACGATGCTAAAACAAATCGCATCATTTACGAAATGAATAACAACGAAATGCTTGAAGGGAAAAATGATTTAAAATTGATAGTTTCAGATAATCTTGGAAATTCTGCTATCTTTGAAACATCTTTTTTTAGAAGTCAACCAAAATTAAATTGAAGCTATTGAAACCGAAATTAATTCAACTCCCTATACTTTTTTTCTTTTTTTCTTTGATAACTTTTGCGCAAACGGCAAGAGTAAAAGGAATTATTCTTGACGAAAGCAATCGACCAGTCGAGGAAGTAAATGTGGCCTACGAGGGGAAGAATACCAAGTCTAACGAAAATGGTTATTACGAATTGACTGTTCCTGCCAATAAGAAGGTTCAGTTGGTTTTTACCCATGTTTCCTTGAAAAAAAATACCGTCACGCTGGAACTAAAACCAAATGAAGACTACGAATTCAATTTGGTATTGAACGATCGGGCAGAAGGTTTGGGTGAAGTAGTTGTAATTGCCAATAACAAGAAACGAATTCAAGGCGTTGTGACCATTGAGCCTCAAGTTATTCGGAGAATTCCAGGCGCTAATGCTGGTGTGGAGAACATTCTTAAATCGTTGCCAGGAGTCAATTCGAACAATGAATTGAGTACACAATACTCTGTTCGCGGCGGTAATTATGACGAGAATTTGGTTTACGTAAACGAAATTGAAGTGTATCGTCCATTCCTCATCCGTTCGGGTCAGCAAGAGGGTTTGAGTTTTACTAATACGGACTTGGTTCAAAATGTAGATTTTTCCGCTGGCGGATTTCAAGCTAAGTTTGGAGATAAATTATCCTCAGTTCTTGATATTACCTACCGTAGACCAACCAAATTTGGAGCTTCTTTAGATGCCAGTTATTTGGGCGGAGCGGTTTCTGTTGAAGCGGCATCCAAAAATCAAAAATGGGCTGCAATTACTGGTGTTCGTTATCGAGATAATAGTCTGTTAGTCAACAGCCAAGAAACACAGACGAATTTTAGACCGACCTTCGCGGATGTACAAACCAACGTAACTTTCAATCCATCAACACGATGGCAATTTAGTTTCTTGGGCAATATTTCTCAAAATAAATACAATTATCAGCCTCTGACTCGGCAAACGAACTTCGGCACTATTTCCGAGCCAATAGCATTATTGGTGTTTTATCAAGGGCAAGAAAAAGACCGCTACGACACCTATTTTGGTGCGATGAAAACCACTTTTAAAGTGAACGATAATTTTACTTTGAAGTTGATTGGTTCTGCATATCATACTTTAGAGCAAGAATATTTTGACATTTTCGCGCAGTATTCTTTGGGCGAAGTGGATGGCAATATTGGTTCAGAAACCTTTGGCGATGTTACGTACAGTCGCGCCATTGGGACACAATTGAATCATGCCAGAAATGACCTTGATGCTTTTATTGTTAATACAGAAGTAAAAGGGTTTCATGACATCAAGAAGCATCAGATAGAATGGGGATTTAAGTACACTCGTGAAGATATTCGAGACCGAATTGTTGAATGGGAGGTTATCGACTCTGCGGGGTTTTCTTTAAATCCGCCAATTATTGATCTTCCAAACAACGATCAGCCCTATAATCCCTACACTGGCCCATTAGTTCCGTATCAAAACGTACGCGCGACAAATTTTGTGACCATCGATCGACTTTCTGGCTATGCGCAATGGAGTTTAAAAGATAAACTGGGAAGCAGTGATGTTTGGTATAACGCCGGAGTTAGGGCCCATCAATGGCAGGTTTCTGGTGACAATCTGGAAAGTAATAGTCAAATTGTTTTTAGTCCACGAGCACAATTTGCCCTCAAACCCGATTGGAAAAAGGACATGGTTTTTAGAGTGTCCGGAGGCTATTATTACCAGCCGCCATTTTACAGGGAATTACGAGATCAGTTTGGCGCTGTGAATCCGAAAGTCAAAGCGCAATCTTCTATTCATCTGGTGCTTAGTAACGATTATAGTTTTAAAATGTGGAATCGTCCATTCAAAATGGTTACGGAAGCCTATTACAAGTCACTTGATGACGTAAACCCTTACACCATTGAAAATGTTCGAATTCGATATGCTGCGAATAATAACGCAACCGCATTTGCCCAAGGATTGGATTTTCGATTAAACGGAGAATTTGTGCCAGGGACAGAATCATGGTTTAGTTTCAGTTATTTAAAAACCAAAGAGAATACCGATAATCGTGGAGATATTGCTAGGCCAACTGACCAACGACTGAAGTTTGCCATCTTGTTTCAAGACTATATGCCTAATATTCCGAGTCTTAAAATATATTTGAATTTGGTTTACAATACCGGAGTTCCTGGAGGTTCCCCGTCGTACGCCGATCCTTATTTGTATCAATCGCGATTGAGAGATTATCGTCGTGTTGACGTAGGTTTTAATTATGTATTCACAGAAAAAAATGCTCAA
>JBIKRP010000049.1:0-9488 GCA_044349145.1 Flavobacterium sp. | reverse complement strand
AAAAAAAGAGGCCATCAAATGGAGCGATGATTTTGATAAATACGCCAAAGCAACGATAGATTTTCATCATTACTCTAAGAAAGAAATGTACCCAACCGCCCATATGATGCGGACAGGTGAAGATATTTATGAAAAATTGCCGACAGATTTTTATGACTATAGAAAAATGATTGATTACAATGATGTGCAACTCAGCGGTTTTTCTCCATTTGTAAATTACCTTTCTTATATGCTCAACAATGTATCGACAATTCACTATCATAATCATTATTCACCATTAGATTTAGCGCTGAGGACTAACGTAAAAAAGCTAAATTTCGCCGATAGTCTAATCAAAAATAAAGCGGTAAAAAACGTCATTCTCAATAATATTGCTTTTACCTATTTGCTAGAAGACCAGAATATGGTCAACAACAAAATTTTCCTCGATACGTACCACAAATTCTCTACGGACAAAAGCAAGAAAAATGAAATTGTCAAGATTGGCAACGCAATTCAATTACTAAAAATAGGTAACCCATTGCCAAAAGTAGAGTTAGTAGATTCAAGTAACCATTTGATCTCGTCTAATGATATTTTAAAGAAGAAAACAGTAATTTTCCTTTGGACGGAAAACCTCTCGTCGCATATGATTGCTGCTCATAAAAAAATACAGGCTTTAAAAGCAAAACACCCTGACTACCAATTTATCGGTATCAACCTTGATAAAGATCAAGATGTGTGGAAGGACAAACTGACGCATATGAATTACCCCGAAATTACCGAATATCGCTGCACCAATTTCGAAGATCTTAAAGCCAAGTGGGCAATTATGAAAGTACACCGTACGATTGTTCTCGATCAAAATGGCGCGATAAAAAATGCGTTTACGAATTTATTCGACGTCAATTTTGAGAAAGAACTGTAGTCAATTGATAATTAACAATTGATAATTGATAATTAAAAAAGCGGCTTCAAATTGAAACCGCTTTTTCTATTGCATTATCATCTAACTGAGAACTGTCAACCGACAACCATCTATTGGTTTCCCTTCGCGTAATCCGCTAAAAACTGCGCCAATCCGTTATCAGTCAGCGGATGTTTAAGTAATCCTAAAATCGCAGAAAGTGGACCTGTCATGACATCAGCACCCAATTTAGCACAGTTTACGATATGCATGGTATGACGCACAGAAGCGGCCAAAATCTCAGTTTCAAATCCGTAGTTATCATAAATCAAACGAATTTCCTCAATCAAAATCAAACCATCCGTAGAAATATCATCCAATCGACCAATAAATGGAGAAACATACGTTGCTCCTGCTTTGGCTGCTAATAACGCTTGACCTGCAGAAAAAACCAAAGTTACGTTGGTACGAATTCCCTTGTCAGAGAAGTATTTACAAGCCTTCACACCATCTTTGGTCATAGGCAATTTTACAACGATTTGCTCATGCAATTCTGAAAGTTCCTCGCCTTCTCGAACCATTCCGTCAAAATCGGTCGCAATGACCTCGGCACTTACATCACCATCGACAATGTTGCAGATATCCACGTAATGTTTCAAAATATTATTCTTGCCCGTGATGCCTTCTTTCGCCATCAACGACGGATTCGTAGTAACGCCATCTAAAATTCCGAGCGATTGCGCTTCTTTGATTTCGTTTAGGTTGGCGGTGTCAATAAAAAATTTCATAGGATACTGTTTATTTGTGGATTCGTTATTTGTTAATTTGTTTAATCGTTGATATGTTTAATCGATTGGGCGTTTCCCTCCGTAAACTCCGGGTCAGGCTGTCCGCAGTGCACGGCACTTTGCTCCCATCCTTAACGCGGGCGTAAAATTACAACTTATTTTTTAAGTTTCTGAGTACCTGAGTTTCTAAGTTCCTGAGATTTTTACTCAGCTGCTCAGTACCTCAGCAACTCAAAGCTTATAATGATTCATCAACATTCTTTCATAAACCGTATCCGGCAAAATTTTCTTTAAAACAATCGAAAACTTCTGTAGCAAAAGTCCCACTCTATAATGCACTTTTGGATTTGGATTCTGAATAATAGCGTAAATCGCTTGGGCCATTTCTATGGGATTACTTCCTGAATCGACGTGCTCATCCATCATTTGTAAAGTGGCAGCGTATGGTTTTTCATAAGCTGAACTTTTAGTTGGCGCATGATAACGACCTGAAGCGATGTTGGTAGCAAAGTCTCCAGGTGCCACATCGGTAATTTGAATTCCGAAAGATTTTACTTCCATGCGTAAGGCTTCTGTAATAATACTCAACGCGCCTTTCGAGGCCGAATAAACACTGCGATAAGGCAATCCCATATAACCCGCGATGGAGGAAATATTGATGATCAACCCAGATTGCTGTTCACGCATTTGAGGCAAAACGGCTTGCATCACGGAAATCGGTCCGAAAAAATTCGTGTCAAAATTCGCTTTGATTTCGGCTAATGGAATTTCTTCTAACGGACCTGTAATGCCAATCCCAGCGTTGTTGATGAGTATGTCCAATCTACCTGAAATGGAAATGACTTTAGCCACGGCAGCTTGAATACTTTCCGGGTTTCGCACCTCTAACGCAATCAATGGAAAAACAGAGTTTGTAATTTTCTCCGGATTTCGACTGGTGCCATAGACCACGAATCCTTTTTGATGTAGGAATTCGCCGATGGCTTTGCCGATGCCAGAGGAAGCGCCAGTGATGAGAACGACTTTGTTCATGATTATGGTTGTACGTTGTACGTTGTACGTTATACGTTGTAAGTTACTACTGTTCTAACCTACAACTTACAACTTACAACGTTTCACTATTTTTTCCGTTCGTAATAATACATTTCTTGTTTGTCTTCTGCTCCTTTTTTGGTCGCACGAATGGTATAGAATCGGTCACCAATGGGCTTAATTTCGTATTCCCAATCTTTTGAAATTTCGGGGTTTTTAGCTTTATCGTATCGGTTCAAATCGAAACACAATTTGCGTGCGGGTGGCATATTGACCATTTGTTTTTCGCCTTGACCGCTGACCATAAACTTGAGGTTGTACTGTCCACATGGGCCGGGTTTTAGTGTGCTGTTATCAGAAGCGACTTCGGGATTGTTGCTATACGCTTCAAAGTCTGCGGCAAAAGTTTGGTATTGTGCCTTCACGTCGGTTTGCGCGAAGGAAAGTGTTGAGATGAATAAGAATACGAGTACGATTGATTTCATTTTTAGACAATAAGATTTTGAGATTATAAGACTTTAAGACCGTTTGAGGGTAAAGATAGTATTTTGAATCTTTTCTTACTTCAAAATTCGTTGTTCGTTGTTGAATATTCAACATTTTTTTGATCATCCTAGTAGGAATGAATTGTGAATGTTGATCAACGAATGTTGAACCAAAGAACTAAAACCCTAGCCCTGATAGTAGTGGAAATCCTTTTTTGTTTTGGGTGAGGCACCTCGACTGCGCTCGGTGTGACAAAACAAAAAAGATTGTAACGAATAGCAGGTTCCCGGCTCCTAAAAAAAATCCAAAAAAAAATCCTCCATAAAGGAAGATTAAAAAATGGCAAGCGACCTACATCGCACCGCTCAACCACATACCTTTGCTATGTTCCCATCCTGGAGGATTTTGCAGGAGCTGGTCGTGTAGGACTTGCCGCCGCAAATATACAATCTTTTTGTATTTTCGCAAACGGAATTGAACATATAAATTACTATTGTATATTGCCATTATAAAATTTTATTGATGAAAAATTATAACTCCCTATTGCTCATTTTATTAGCGTCATTGGCGGCTTCTTGCGGAAGTTCTAAAAAAGATAATGAAAGTCTTTTTAGTTTTGATACGGCGGCATTTAAAGAAGTGTATCAACCCAATGAAACAGCAACTTTGTCTGTGTTAAATCCACAAAACAAGAAAATTGACAGTATTATTTACTACGCTAACGATGTGAAAATCGCCTCGAAAACAGGAAGCGAAAAAGTCATTTTGCCTTTGAATGACAAAAAGCTTGGTTATCAAAACCTGAAAGCTTTGGTTTATTTTGAAGGAGAGAATGTAGAAACGACGTCGCGCATTGAAGTCGTTTCGGATATTGAACCAAAATTGCTCAACTACACGATCGTCAATACATTTCCGCATGATACCTGGGCTTTTACAGAAGGATTTGAATTTTTTAGAGACACTTTGATAGAGAGCACTGGTCAAAAAGGCGCATCACATTTTAGAAAATACGATTACAAAACTGGAAAAGTATTCAAGCAAGTGAATATGGACAATCCGGATCATTTTGGCGAGGGAATTACGGTCATCAACAACAAAATTTTCCAATTGACTTGGCAATCGAATGTTGGATTTATTTACGATGCCAATACTTTAAAACAAATTAAAACATTTCCGTATGACAAGCCGATTGAAGGTTGGGGAATGACTAATGATGGCAAACACATTTATCAATCGGATGGAACGGAGAAGATTTGGAAGATGAATCCAGAGACGCAAAAAATGGAGGATTACATTAATGTGTATACGAACACCAACAAGATAAAAAGCATCAATGAACTCGAATGGATTGACGGTAAAATTTACGGAAACATCTGGCAAAAAGATGCGATTGCTGTGATTAATCCAAAAACCGGTGCGGTAGAAGGCGTTTTGAATTTAGCTGGATTGCGAAGTAAGATTAAATTTTCTGGTGCGGAAGTGCTGAATGGAATTGCGTACAACCCCAAAACCAAAACAATCTTTGTTACGGGGAAGAATTGGGATAAGATGTTTGAGATTAGGGTGAATTAGAGACATGCTGCGCTTTAGACACACTTCGCTTTAGAGACGCTTCGCTGGAGACTCGGCTGCGCCTTTGGAAACGATACGCTTTGGAAACGATACGCTATTGACGTAATGGGATTAACAAGAAAATACAATTTGTATCAGTTAAAATAATAAAAAGAGGCTTCAATTCGAAGCCTCTTTTTTGTTTATGTCATTAGGCGTAGCCGTGTCTAAAGCCCGCAGGGCGTGTCTAAAAGCGCAGGCGTGTCTGCAGCCCAAAGGGCGTGTCTTCAGCACAGCGTGTCCAACTACTTCTTCTTCACAAGATCCTTCAAATTCTGATACACATTACTCGACACATTATAGCTTAAAGTGTTTTCTTGTGTTTTATTTTTCAAATAGACGTCGCCTTCTTTGGTTAACGTAAAAGCGAGTCCTTCGTTTCGAATTTTATCAACCGTTTGCGACGCGTTTTTCAATTTATCGAGATATTGAATTTCTTTAACTTTAGTCGTGGTTTGCAGGTTTGAGAAGGCTTTACTTTTGGTTTTGACATTCCAAATTTCATTGTACTTCATGGTTTTATTCTCCGTTTTTTCCTTCGATTCAGTAACCGCAGTTTCGGACCAAGAAATCAAATTTAAAGTCGTTCCTTTTGTTGTAAAAGCCGTTATTTTACAGTCGGTTGGATTGCCTTTTATATTGTACTTCTTAAGTAAAATGGTGTCTTTTTTTGCACCTTTATTTTCAATAAATAAGTAGAGGTTATTTTGAATTAACACAACGGACAGATTGTTAACCTTTACCAAAGCAGAAGAATCTACAGATTTTGATGCTTTCTTTTTCTGTCCAAAAGTCGAAGTTACAGTAAAGAGAATAGTAAGTAACAGAATGCTTTTTTTCATGATGACATTTTTGTTGGGGAAAATTACAAAAATTAATGAAATGTATTTGCTTTTTAACAAGACATAAAAAAACCAGACTATCGCTAGTCTGGTTTTAATATATAAAGAAAGACCGTTTTATTTAGTCATTCTGTGATTTCACTGCTAAGCTGTAAATTACCAATCCAAATCCAATTTTGTTGATTGCATCGGCAATGTTGTAAGCTACATCTACATTTCCTTTACCCAAGATTCCAGTGTACCAACCATCAGTTCCTAACATGTATCCCAACGGATAGATTGCCCAACCAACGAGTACAAACCAACATAAAATTTTGTGCGCTGACAATACATTTCCGCCAGCGGCAGCAGCTAATTTAGAAGCTTCTCCCAACCAAATTTCGTAAACGATAGCGAAGTAAGCGATACCAGAAACTAATCCCCAAAGCCAAGCGTTTGGTTGATCTACTGCTTCACCGAAGTAACCTGTTACTAACATGATCACTGAGTAGAAAATCATTTTCCACAACAAATTTTGTTTTGCTCCAGCAACTTTCAATATCAAATAAAATTCAAGACACATCAACGGCACAGTTAAAATCCAATCTACATAACGGAAAAATGTAGGCGATTCTTGAAAAGCTGCCCAATAGTCCCTCATGTAAAAATAATGTACTGCAGCGATGAAGGTAATTAAACCAGATACTAATACTGAGGTTCTCCATTTCTTATCAAATTGGTTTAGCGATAAAAAGAAGAATGCAGAAGCGGCCATCATTGCCATACAGCCTACAAAAAAAGTAAATCCAACATAATCTGTGGGCAACATTTTCGACGTTAAAGAAGAAAATAAAGATAAATTTGTCATCATAAAAAAAGAGTTTGGTTAATTAATAATTTAATTTGTTGAATCAAATGTAAAAAAAGTTAAACATGAAAGATTATTTTTCTTGATTTTTTTAACGTAATTTTAAACAAATTTTCATTTTATAATTATGAAATACTCAAAATTTGCAATTGTAGCAAGCTTTTTCGGATTATGGATAAATTCTTTTTTTTCTAGTGGGATTCAATTATTTGTAGGATTTATACTAATATTATCATTTGGAATTCTGCACGGCGCAAACGATATAGCCTTAATTGTAAATGTGAATAGTGAAAATAGATCATTCCATTTTTATAAAATTCTCATTTATTATATAATTATTGTTCTTGCGGGAGCTGCCCTTTTCTATGTAGTTCCTTGGTTAGCTCTGGCCTTATTCATACTAGTCAGCGGCTATCATTTTGGGGAACAACAATGGAATGAAAAACTGGTCGTTGAGAAAGGGCTACTTAAATCCTTCTTTCAAATCGTTTACGGACTAATGATTCTATTTATTTTATTTGCATTTCATCAAGAAGAAGTTCAAAAAGTAATATTTGCCATCACTGCTATAAGTATTCCAGAATTTTCCTTCCTTTTTGTGCTAAAGATTCTAATGACGCTCTACTTTTTGATGAGTGTGTATTTTTACATCCGTAATGAGGACTTCAAGAAATTTTTCTTTACGGAACTGTTTTACTTACTTGTATTCACAATCATTTTTAAAGTATCAAGTCTTATATGGGGCTTTGCCTTATACTTTATCTTGTGGCATAGCATTCCTTCCATAATTGATCAAATCAAGTTTCTATATGGAAACGTAAGTTTTACTACATTTAAGTTGTACTTCCGCTCTGCCTTTGTGTACTGGATTGCCTCTCTTGCTGGAATCGCGATGCTGTACATCATTTTTAAAGATCAAAAAATATTCAACGCGCTATTCTTTTCGTTCCTAGCATCAATCACTTTTCCCCATGTTTTTGTTATTCAGAAAATGTTTGGCAAGAACAAATAAGCGCTGAACAAAAAAAACCGAGCTATCGCTAACTCGGTTTTGTCCATTATCTAAAAGTCTATTGTCTTTTACCTAACTTACTTCACTTCTTCAAATTCAACATCTTGCGTATTATCACCAGATGCATCTGATTGTGGTGCCTCTTGCGCTTGCGCTTGTCCTTGTTCTCCTTGAGCATACATTGCTTCAGTTGCTGTTTTCCAAGCTGCATTGATTTTGTCTAATGCAATTTGAATTGCATCCAAATCTTGGTTACCATGCGCCATTCTCAATTCGGTCAAAGCGTACTCGATAGCTACTTTGTTATCATCAGATAATTTATCACCCAATTCTTTCAATTGACTTTCAGTTTGGAAAATCATACTGTCAGCTTCGTTCAATTTCTCTACGCGCTCTCTAGCAATTCTATCTGAATCTGCATTCGCTTCCGCATCTTTTTTCATTCTTTCGATTTCTTCTGCTGTCAATCCAGAAGAAGCTTCGATACGGATATCGTGTGATTTACCAGTTCCTTTATCAGTAGCTGATACTTTGATGATTCCGTTCGCATCGATATCAAAAGACACTTCGATTTGCGGAACACCTCTAGGTGCTGGTGGAATTCCATCTAAGTGGAAACGACCAATGGTTTTGTTATCTGCAGCCATCGCTCTATCTCCTTGCAAAACGTGAATTTCAACGGTTGGTTGAGAATCTGCAGCGGTAGAGAATACTTGTGATTTTTTAGTTGGAATGGTTGTATTGGCTTCAATCAATTTAGTCAAAACACCACCCATAGTTTCAATTCCTAAAGACAAAGGCGTAACGTCTAACAACAATACATCTTTTACATCTCCAGAAAGCACACCACCTTGAATCGCAGCTCCAATCGCTACTACCTCATCAGGATTTACTCCTTTTGACGCTTTTTTACCAAAGAACTTTTCTACTTCGTCAGCAATTCTTGGCATACGTGTAGAACCTCCTACTAAGATTACTTCGTCGATATCTTTTGTAGACAAACCTGCATCTTTCAAAGCTTTAGCAACGGGTTCCATAGAACGTTTTACTAAAGTATCGGACAATTGCTCGAATTTAGCTCTAGTCAATTTTTTTACTAAGTGTTTTGGTCCAGATGCAGTAGCTGTAACGTAAGGCAAATTGATTTCTGTTTCTGATGAAGAAGACAATTCAATTTTTGCTTTTTCAGCCGCTTCTTTAATACGTTGCAATGACATCGGATCCAAACGCAAGTCGATGCCTTCTTCAGCTTTGAATTCGTCTGCCAACCAATCGATGATGGTTTGGTCAAAGTCATCTCCACCTAAGTGCGTATCACCGTTAGTCGACAATACTTCGAAAACACCATCTCCCAATTCAAGGATAGAAATATCAAAAGTACCTCCACCTAAATCGTAAACCGCAATTTTTTGATCTTGTCCTTTTTTATCCAAACCATATGCTAACGCAGCAGCAGTTGGTTCGTTGATAATACGCATTACTTTCAAACCTGCGATTTCACCCGCTTCTTTCGTAGCTTGACGTTGTGCATCGTTAAAGTAAGCAGGAACAGTAATAACCGCTTCTGTCACGGTTTGACCTAAATAGTCTTCCGCAGTTTTTTTCATTTTTTGAAGTGTCATCGCTGACAACTCTTGTGCCGTATACAAACGACCATCAATATCAACACGTGGTGTGTTGTTATCTCCTTTTACTACCGAATAAGGAACTCTTTTCGCTTCACCTGTAGTTTCAGAGAAAGAATGTCCCATAAATCTTTTGATCGATCCGATGGTTTTTGTCGGATTCGTTACCGCTTGTCTTTTCGCAGGATCACCTACTTTAATCTCGCCACCCTCCACAAATGCAATGATCGATGGTGTGGTTCTTTTTCCTTCTGAGTTTGGGATTACTACCGCTTCGTTTCCTTCCATTACAGAAACACACGAGTTTGTTGTACCCAAGTCAATTCCAATTATTTTACCCATTTTAGTTTTATTTTAGT
>JBIKRP010000384.1:0-2719 GCA_044349145.1 Flavobacterium sp. | reverse complement strand
GCTTTCCCAATCCAATCGTTCTGCGTCTTTATAACGTTCGTGTGAACCTGAAGTGGAATGTCCTTGCGGTTGGGTGAGTTCGTTTACATGAATTAGGACAGGCACATGTTCTGTTCGAGCAATTTGGGAAGCTTTTTCAAAAGTGGCGATTAATTCGGCGTAATCCCAGCCTTTTACTCGGAGAATTTCATATCCTTCATTTTCTTCATCTCGCTGGAATCCTTTTAATATTTCAGATATATTTTCCTTGGTAGTTTGGTGTTTGGCATGAACAGAAATACCGTAGGCATCGTCCCAAATGCTAATAACCATAGGAACTTGCATTACTCCAGCGGCATTGATTGTTTCGAAAAACAGCCCTTCTGATGTACTCGCATTTCCGATAGTTCCCCAAGCTACTTCGTTGCCATTAACAGAAAAATTAGTGGTATCAATACCAGGCACATTACGATAAATTTTAGATGCTTGCGCCAGTCCTAGAAGTCGAGGCATTTGACCAGCAGTAGGAGATATGTCGGCGCTTGAGTTTTTTTGTTCGGTTAAATTTCTCCACGATCCATCTTCATTATTGCTTTTAGTGGCAAAATGACCACCCATTTGACGTCCGGCAGACATCGGGTCGAAATTAATATCCGTGTGTCCGTACAATCCGGCAAAAAATTGTTCAATTGTCAATTCGCCAATCGCCATCATAAAGGTTTGGTCTCTGTAATAACCTGATCGAAAGTCACCTTTCTTAAATGCTTTTGCCATTGCCAATTGCGGCACCTCTTTGCCATCGCCAAAAATGCCGAATTTGGCTTTTCCAGTTAGTACTTCTCGGCGTCCAAGTAGACTACATTCTCTGCTGATGATGGCAATTTTATAATCGTTAAGCACTTCTTTTTTAAAGTCCTCAAAGGAAAGTTCAGTAGTAGTTTCAACTTGTGTCATAAAGGCGGGATGTTGCTTTGGTCCACAAATTTAATTAAAAAACTTATAGATTTTAGAATGATACGAAAAATAAGTAATGTGATTTTTCTAATTTTATTTAGATTACTACCGCATAAATTATTCAATATGCAATAAAACAGTCGATTACTTTTAAGAATAGCATTATTAGTCGATGAATAACAATGCTAAAACCATTTTCTGGTAAACAAGTTGATGAGCACTTTTGGGTCGATTGTAATTACAATTCTTATTTTTTCACCATAGTTGTCCTGTGCAATCTCCCAGCCATTGTTGGAATAAATTGGGAAGTAAAATTCGAAATAATCTGGGACTAAGTTGAAACGAATTCCATTGTCATAAACAAGTTTTTCTGCAGTGTTACTATTTTTAACCATTCCCAAGTCGCCATAAATTTCAATCCAATTCCAAACATTGAAACTGAAATTCGTCGTGACTAACCATTTATTGACCGATTCTGGCAAGACTTTCGACTTAAAGCCGCCGTCTCCCATGATGAACTGTTGGCTAAAAATACCGGATTTCTCTGACCTTCCGAGCAATTCCTGTTCAAACAAATAGTCATTGATGGTTGAAAGTCCAAAATTGAACGTCCCAGAATCAGTCTTATCATAAAGAAAACTTCCCGCGAATAATCGAAAATTGAATTGTCGATTATTGCGAAACAATCGTCGATAATTTATTTCAGCAGATACTTTTCCGAACGAACTTGAAATTTGTGTATCGGTTTGAAAGTTAAAAAAATTAACGAGCTCTTGCTTGCTGGCAATGTACTTAAAATTAAAAATCGAGTAGTTTTCTATATTATTATCTAACACAATTTTTGATTCTTGTTTTTGTACCATATTGTATCTAAAAACAAGCGTTTGCCGATCATTTTTTCGAAAATCATTTTCTCGAAAGTTAAAGGATAAATTTGGATTGATCTTGAAAAACGAGGCGTCTGGCGCATAATTAAAATAAGAAGTACTGAGACCATATCGAACAAAAAATAAACGTCGATCTCGAATGAATTGATTGAAGCTAAATGATGAAAGTCCACGAAGTGATCCCGTATTGGGTGAATAAACAGGATTGACATCATAATTAAAAGGCTTGTTCAACAAAGTCTTGTTGTTGAATCGAATTCCCGGAGAGAGGCCATCATATAAATTGTACGTAATTGAAGGAACATAGACGATTTGATTGGAATTTGGATCTTCAATATCCTTAAACAACACAAACTTAAAAGGCCGATTAGTTCCGAACACGCTCTTCAATGCATGCCAATTGTTGCGTCTGTTGAATTCTGGGACTTCGTTATTATAATTGATTACAATTTTGTCTGCCTCTTTGCGATCCACCGTAAAAGTGCTGTCTTTTTTAATGTTGTCGTACCATTTTTTGAATACGATATTCTTGTTTTTCAGTCCATATACCGGAATAGGCACGGTCGTTCCTGTTCTATTTTTGATCGTAAATGTGATGCTATCTTTCGTTTTTGAAACGTTATTAAACGAAAAGTCAATCAGGTCTCTAGTGCCAATAATCGACTTAAAAAACCAGTCAATATCTTTGGAAGTGCTTTGTTTTAGCAATTTTTCGAAATCGCTGGAACTACTAAATTGCGTAGCGCTTAGCGTGTAAAAATTGGTAATCGACTTGGAGACGATTTGTTCCTCGAGATAATGGTCTAGATAATTTAGACTCAATCCTGCTCTATATTTAGAGGCGATTTTCTCATTAAAACGAATCAATGAATCCTTAGAATTCGCCAATGGCTGATCTA
>JBIKRP010000383.1:0-2723 GCA_044349145.1 Flavobacterium sp. | reverse complement strand
AGTACTTCATCTGATCGGCTTCATCATAATTGAAGTGTTTGCCTTTGTAGCCCATTTCAGGGAAAGGATTAAATTTGTTTAGTCCAAAATGTAAGGTAGTGTAGGTATGTCCTTCGTTTAGGAATGGCAACAAACCAAATATATCTTTACGAAGATAATTGTACTCATACTCTTTCTTTATAGTTAAAGAAGTATCAACGTAAGTCGTGTCTTTAGAGAGTGTAAAAATCTTGTAGGAAGTGATAGGAGCCTTTTTGGCCTTTTCTTTTGCTTTTTGTTCCATTGATTTTAAAAGGCTTTTTCGAGGCTTTTCCTTTCCCGGCTCTTGCGAATAACCAGCCAAGGCAAAAAGAACAAATAACACAAAAAGAATACTTCTCATAGTTTGAAAATAATGAGGCAAAAATAACTATTTGTTGGGAATTAGAATTGAATTCCTGAGAACTTATCAAGAAGAAAATCTACAAATAAAAAAAGCCATCCTAAATTGGATGGCTTTTCTATTTCAAAAAAGAACAATTCTTATTGTTTTACAACTTTAATAGTTGAAGAGTTACCTTGTGTGTTTGTAACATTCACCATGTAAAGACCCGTATTCAATGAAGAAACATTCACTTCAACTGTACTAGCATCAGTAGCGCTTTGTGCAGCTACTTGTTTTCCAAGAATATCGAAAATAGTAACGTTCGCAATGTCTTTACCATTCACAGTTAGTACTCCAGAAGCTTGGTTTAGTGCAGCGCTGAATGCCTTATCATTTGAGAAAGTTGAAGTTGATAATGTACTAGCATCTCCAATCCATTTCCAGACACCTCCTTCTACTGAAGAAGCTGTAAAACCACTAGCAAGACCGTGAGTAGCATCATAGAATACAAGACATCCACCACCATCTACGTCAAACTCATCCAATTCATTGATGTCAACCCAAGTTGCACCACTATCTACACTGTAAGATGATCCTCTACCAATACCATCAATATCTTCTCCTGTTGTAAGATATACAGTTGGTAATCCAGGAACTCTAGAAATATCAAAATTTCTGTAGTAACCTACAGGCGTTACATCTTCTGTCCACGTAGCGGTACCATCTGCAGTTCTAAAGAACCCGTGAGTAGCACTAATTAGGATACCATTATTCGCGTCAGCCATAGCGTATGAACCACTTTCAGTTGCAGAACCAAAATCACCAATTGGCGACTGCGCTACAGTCCAAGTTGCACCACGATCTGTAGTTTTGTAAATTCTACCTCTGTTTGTTCCAAACCACAAGATGTCTCCCAACACTTCATAGTTGTGTGTGTATCCGTACTCACCAGCTAACGGAGCAGGAATACTAGCCGAAGGAATTCTTGTCCAGTTTGATCCACCATCAGTTGTTGTGTAAATTTCAAAATAACCTCCTGCAGGATCACCCATTGTCAAACCAACATTTGCATCCCAAAAGTGCACGATATTAGCGAAAGAGTCAGTCCCAGTATTGTATGATGCTGAAGGTTGTTTTTGCCATGTAAGACCGCTATCAACGGTTCTCCATATTCCACCTTGAACACCAGCAGCGTTAGCAAATACCGCGATATAAGCTGTAGTAGCAGAAACAGCCATAATATCACCGATAGCCAAATCTGCAGATCCTAAATCGATATTTCCAACCGTCCAAGTTTCACCACCGTCCAATGAACGACCCCACTCTTGGTAAAAGTCACCACTTCCGTCTCCGGCTGCTGCATATACCCATACGGTATTCGCGTCAGCATAAGAGATTTGCGGAGTTGAAGTTGAAGTTGTTAAAAATCCTGTAGACTTTTCTGCCCACCACACCTGCTGAGCATTTGAAGAAAGCCCTAACAAAATAAAAGTTAATAGTAATAATTTTTTCATAATAAATAAAGTTAATAGTTAATAAAAATAGAGAAACAAAAGTAAGTAATTATTTTCAATTAATGAAATAGAAAGAATAGTAACTAATATCATCACTATTCTCTCTAATTTATTTTTATAGTTCAGTCGCTGTAAACTCAACATTATCGCCATTTACTGTCTTTGTAATCGAAAGAACAGGTTTTTGCGGCGAGGTCGCAGTCAATCCTTCATAGACACCGTTAAAAACCTCTGACTCACCGTTAGGTTTAACAATAATAATTCTGTACTCTTTATCTCTCGGCACAGTACCATCTGGAAGACCACTTGGCGCGCTCAAACTAAGATTATAAGTTCCTTCTCTCCATGAAAAACTAGCACTTTCAGTAGTTGGTGAGTTGCCCACTCTAATAAAATGTTCTGTATACCCGCCATTTGCAACATAAAGCCCAGTAACATTTGGACCTGGATCGGGACGATCTATATTTAAAACAAATCTATCGCTAGAGGTAGCATTCTCAGAAACAACTCTAATAATAAGGCGATCCGAAGTTGCCGAGGGAACTGTTGTACTACCTGTAAGGATAGATATACTATTTGAAGTCATCAAATAGTGAATTCCTGGTTCAACGGTCTGCAAATTGATAGCAGTCATTTTCAGAGAAAAAGTGGTATTGTAGACGGAGCCACCAACAGCACTGATTTTTCCAGTCCCAGAGGACGCTCCTGGCATGATGTCGACGTAACCTCTCGTTCTTCCTCCACTTTGAGCAGTAGAAGTTACTTCAACAGTTACCGTGTCATTAAAAACTTTATTTACAGGGAGCGTTGCTGTAAAAGCTAAATCCTGTCCTGAAAGAACGAGC
>JBIKRP010000048.1:0-9534 GCA_044349145.1 Flavobacterium sp. | reverse complement strand
TAGAAATAATAACAAGTCATCAAAATTGCTGTTTGTCGCCCATAGAAAAGAAATTTTACAACAAGCAAAAGCAACTTTTCAAGGTGTTTTAAAAGATAATAATTTTGGAGATTTATGGGTTGATGGGATAGAACCAACCTCCAATGAGTATCTTTTTGTTTCTGTACAAACATTAAATAATAGATTGAAAGATCTAAAACTCACACCCGATTATTTTGATTTTATAATTTTAGACGAAGCTCATCATGGAGCTGCCTCTAGTTATAGACCCTTTTTAAATTATTTTCAACCCAAAGTTTTATTAGGACTAACTGCAACTCCTGAAAGAAATGACAACGAAAATATTCTTGAAGATTTTTGTAATCGAATAGCGGCGGAAATTAGACTTCCAGAGGCATTAAATAAAAAACTATTAAGTCCCTTTCAATATTTTGGAATTACAGATAGTATAGATTTATCCAAAGTTAAATGGGAAAAAGGTAAGTACGTAGTAAGTGAATTGACCAGTATATATACTAAAAACAATGTACGAGTTGGTGAAATAATTTACAATCTTGATAAATATACCAATGATATAAATGATGTTCGAGCAATTGGATTTTGTGTGACAATTGAACATGCTACTTTTATGGCTGAAAAATTCTGTTTGGCGGGGTTGAAAGCGGAATGCCTAACTTCGAAAAACTCAAGTGAACGTGATAAAATTAGAGAACAATTCAGAAAAAAAGAATTCAACTATCTATTTGTAGTAGACATTTTTAATGAAGGAGTTGATATTCCTGAAATTGATACGGTTTTGTTTTTAAGACCAACTGAAAGTTTAACAGTCTTTCTCCAGCAATTGGGACGTGGTTTGCGATTAGCCGCAGGGAAAGATTGTTTGACTGTTTTAGATTTTGTTGGAAATTCACGACCTGAATATGATTTTGAAAGTAAGTTTAGAGCGTTAATTGGAAAAACAACAACTTCGGTTCTAAAAGAAATTGAAGATGATTTTCCTCATTTACCATTAGGTTGTTCCATTGTTTTAGAGAAAAAAACTAAAGAAACTATTCTTGAAAATATTAGAAAAGCAACCAAGGTAGGTGTCAATCAACTAATAACCAAAATTATAAATTTTCAACACCAAACCAGTTTACCACTAACATTAAATAATTTCATTGAATTAAATAATATTCCAATTGAAACCATTTATTCAAAAAAAGACAGTTGGTCAAGATTATGTCAAAAAGCTGGCCTTATTGATGATTTTGAAAGTATAAATGAAAAGCAAATATATGCCGCTATTAGCAATAAATGGATGTCGACCAATTCAACAAGTTATTTCAATTTCATCTTAAATATTGCAAAAAAAGGTTTTAATATTAGAATCAATGATTTTGATGAAAATCAAAAAACCATGTTTTTGATGTTGCATTATGATGTATGGAAAAATGAAGGAGGATTCGATTCTCTGGAGAAAAGTATAATTCAGATAGGGAAAAATAAAACTCTTGTAAATGAGATTATTGAAGTTTTAGAAATATTGATTGATAGAGTTAATTTTAAAGAAATTGAAATTCAATTACCTTATGAGCAACCACTAAAAGTTCATGCAAGATATACTAGAGACCAAATAACCGCTGCGTTTGGCAAAAGTACTTTTGAAAAAAAATGGCCGAGCAGAGAAGGTGTTTTAGAAATTGAAGAAATAAATACAGAATTACTTTTCATAAATTTAATAAAATCAGAAGAAAACTTTTCGCCAACGACTATGTATGATGATTATGCTATTAGTGAAACGTTATTTCATTGGCAAAGCCAAAATTCTTCAAGACCAGATAAAGGAAAGGGATTATCATACATTCGTCACCAAGAAAACGATAAAAAGATATTACTTTTTGTTAGGGAAAAGGCAAACGATGACAAGGGAAATACAATGGGCTATGTTTTTATTGGAGAAGGAAATTTTAAAGAAAACGCAGGAGAAAAACCGATGAACATTAAATGGGAATTGAGCGAACCGATTCCAAACTATCTTTGGAAGGCATCGGCTAAAATGTCGGTTGGTTAATAACCCCTTTGGCGGATATAAAATCCGTGCCCACTCCACTCTCAATAAACCGAATAACGCAAATTTATAATTAGTCGATCCAATCGCCCCCGCGCGACTGGAGAAGCAATCCCTACGCGTGGTTTTTTAATATAAAAATATTGAAATACAGCAAAACCTATCGCGCGGATGTTCCTCTCTTGACAGATAGCGAGGATTTGCAACCTTGCCTCGCTCCAAAAAAACAAAAAAAATCTCAATCACCAAAGCAATCAAGAGTTTTCATTAACCCAAACAATTAATTAAACAATCTCCAAGATATTCAAAACGCTATACTCCTCATTTTTTAAAGAATACTGCACCCCATTCACCTCTTGAAAGAAACTAATACTCAGTAAGAACAGCGTGACTGCACCCCCACCAGGCACTGCCGTCGGTGTCAAAACAACGTTAATAGGTGTCAACGAAATAGCAATGTTCTCCGTATTGCTATAAGCAACCTCTGAAATCGAGCTGTCAAAATCAATCGCCAAAACCGCAGCTTGAAAACTAACATGAGTAGCACCTTCCGGATACTGCAATAGTAACTTTGCCTGTGGGTACATCCAATTCATAAGGAGCAAACAAAACACTGTTCAACGGCGCATTGGCATTAAAATCAAACCCCGTTAAATTAACCTTCCCAGCAGCGGTAGCCAAACCAAGTGCCACTGTCCGCTGACCCCTCGCAGAAGTCGCATCCAAATTCTTAATGCGTGACATGGTTTGCAATAACCTACTACTAAGTTTGTTGTCCTTGGCTCTAAAAACCAAACTTTCCAAAGCCAATCGCATCAACTTCCCTGAAGTCGCAATCTGTTTAAACTCGTTCATATTCTCACGAGTACGAACAAAATTCGGATCGGTTTCAATACGTTGTTTCGAAACGCCCCCTTTTCTGCGAACAAAATTCTTACCGTCTTTTTTGAAGAAAGTCAAATTATCAACGGTACCTTCAATGTTCAAAATGCCATCTGCTTTTGCCATAATAATAAAATTTAAAGATTAATAAGACCAAAGAAAAGAAGGAGAAAAATAAACCGAAGTCAAAATGACCAAAACCGCCAATTTTGCCGATTTTGCCGAAATTGTACTTTTTTTTCAAAAAAACATTTATTAATTTTATCTCAGGTTTAAAGAAAGAAAAGAGTAACGTCATAGATGCTTCATATATACGTCATATCTAAGTGCAATAAACCTAATGCAAGCTAAATACAGGAATAAGAAATCAAACGCCTAGAATAAAAGCCGTGACTAAAGCCCCGCTACCGCGCGACTAGAGCGCAGCGACTGGCGAAGTCAATCCCTTCGCGTGGTTTTATAATTAATAATACCCCGCTGCCGCGCGACTAGAGCGCAGCGACTAGCGAAGTCAATCCCTTCGCTGCCGCGCGAATCCCTTCGCGTGGTTTTTTAATATAAAAATATTGAAATACCCTCGCTACCGCGCGACTACAGCGCAGCGACTGGCGAAGCGAATCGAAGATTCGACGAAGTCAGTCCCTTCACCCATTCCAAAAGCATGCAATAGCTAATTAAGCGGTTTCTTTTTCCCAATCCCATCTCCTATTGTGTCAAATTTTCCCCGGGAAAGTATTTTGACATACTTTCTGTTACAATTTTTGCCACTGAAAATATTTTGTAACAGAAGTTGTGACAATTTTTACAACATAATTTTTTTTGTCACAAGTTTTAAGTTAAAAATGCTGAGCCGAACAGTATGGCACCAAGTAGCATGACGAAATAAAATAAAGATTAGTTGTGCGAATTTAGTATTTTTGGAGAGGCCTGATGTAATGAATTGATTTTTGTAGCTTCTACATTACACTTAGTGAAACGTTGGCAGTCATTGCAGAGCGACACGGAAAAGTTGACTATTTTATAACAACAGATGGAATGAATACTAGAATAATTGGATTTGATTTAGCAAGAGCATACGCAATATTTGGAATGTTCGTTGTGAATTTCAATTTTAGTTTTGGTTCGTTTCAAGACCACTCATTAATTGGACAATTTCTAAATCTTTTTATAGGTAATTCAACTGCAATTTTTATTATTTGCGCAGGTATGGGCGTTTCCCTTTTGACAAATAATTCTTTGGAAAATTCCGAACAAGAAAAAGATAAATTCAAATCTGTCATCGTAAAACGCTCTTGGTTTTTATTTGCACTTGGACTTTTACTTTATAATTGGTGGGCAGGTGACATTTTACATTTTTACGGAGGTTATATGCACATTGCAGCGTTTATTCTTTTTATTCCCAAACGATTTTATCTGATTGGGGCAGTTTTTGCAATTTTAATATTCCATCTTTTGCTTTTTGTGATTCCGGTTTTTACAAGTTGGGACTTGACCATCTTTAAATATGAAGACTTTTGGACAATAAAAGGCTTTTTACGAAATACATTTTATAATGGTTGGAATTCAATTTTTCCTTGGGTTGCCTATTTCTTGCTTGGGATGTGGCTTGGGAGAATAGAATGGAAAGCACCCAAAATCAGACAACGCATTTTTCTGACTGGCTTAACTTTTTTCTTACTTTTCGAAGGTTTAAGAAAATACTCGATTTACAAGCAATTTGATCAACCAATTTTAGAGTATATCAACTGTGACTACTTTCCACCATATTTACCATTTATGATCATAACAGCATCATTTGCTTTAATGGTCATCACTGTTTGTATTTGGATTGGAGAAAAATTCGAGAACAACATGATCATTAAGTGGTTATCTGATACTGGGAAAATGACCTTAACAAATTATGTCCAACACTTAACAATAGGAGTTTTACTTTTTCAACTATTGACAGGTGCTATATTTCCTAATGGCCAATTGCAGATGGGTAAAGTACTTTCGCCTTCCTACATTTTGACATTTTCGTTTTGTTACTTTATCATTAGTGTTTTATTTAGTGTTTTATGGACAAGTAAATTTGGAAGAGGACCACTTGAAATGCTCATGAGGAAAATATCAGGATGAAAAAGCAACAGGCAACAACATAAATTGAAATTAAAATCCATAAGAAATTATGACAACTAAAAAAATTACAATCCAAGCAACTATTCTAGCAAACAAACTAAAAGTTTGGGACTACTATACAAGTCCCGAACATATCACTAAATGGAATTTTGCTGATCCAAGTTGGCATTGTCCGACAGCGTCAAATGACTTAAAAGTTGGTGGACGATATGTTGCTAGAATGGAAGCTAAAGATGGAAGTGTTGGTTTTGACTTTTAGGCAGTATATACTGAAATCTTATTTGGCGAAAAAATCACCTATGAGTTTGGTGGACGATTTTCAACAGTTGAATTCAAAGACGAAATCAAACAAACATTGGTAACCATTACATTTGATCCCGAGACTGAAAATTCAATAGAATTACAAAGAAATGGATGGCAATCAATCTTGGACAATTTTAAAAAATATACGGAAAACAACTAATGGGCTCCCGCGCGACTAGAGCGCAGCGACTGGCGAAGCAAATCGAAGATTCGACGAAGTCAATCCCTTCGCGTGGTTTGATAATTAAAAATATCGTACTTCATTTTCAAAAACGCAGTCCTCATTCGAAAAAGAAAAACTGTTTTCAGAAAAATCCAAAACTTCCGCTTTAGAAGCATAATTGATAATTTCTTTAATACCCTTCTCTAGCATCAGTTCAGTCGAAAACTTGCGGCTATGAGCCAAAACCAACCCATCTTTAGATAGCCTAAAAAAGTGTTGGTTAGAAGACTTTCTTATTTTTGTAAAAGCAAACAGCACCATATTTTCTTTGATACCCGCAATCAATTGTTCACAATCCAATTTATGCTTGCACGGAATACTGGTAAAAATAGTTTTACCTTTTCGCGTCGCATAAACAAATTTATAATCGCCGTTATATCTTTTACTAATTACAAAAGTACCCATAGTTACTATCAGAAGTTTCGACCAAAATAAAAATGCTTGTCGTTGGTTTCAAAAATAAACAAAAACCGCTGAATTAAAAATCAAAAAAAAAAAAAACAGATGGAGTAGTTTTGCACCAATGCTACGCAAAGTGTTCGTAGATAAGCTCCGCAAATGTTTCCCAACTTTGCGGAAACTCAAAACCAATCACAAAAAAAATACTACTACCGCCTACTCCTTCTGAGCGCACATTTTATATTTGAAAATGTCATAGTTCAAGCGAGTAAATACCCACTATTGTATCCTTTAGCAAATCAGAACTGCTTTTTTCTATTCACTTTCAAGTACCCATCTTACCTATGAATTTTGCAACTTAAATGCGCAATATAGTACATCACTTTTTTTAGCGATGCTTAGTTTTACATTATAAATAATTTCAAATAATAATTCTATAAATAGTGAATCATGCAGCACAAAAACCAGCAATCGAGAAGAAAATTTATTCAGCAGACAGCGCTTGCTGGTGCAGGCGTGTTGCTTGTAAATCCAATTCAACTTTTTTCACAATCAAGTAAATCCCACAACATGAGCACAAATATAAAATCTAAAGGTTACGCAGGAACTAGCGAAAAAGGAACATTAGCGCCTTGGAACTTCGAACGCAGACCCGTCGGCGACAACGACATCTTAATCGACATAAAATTTAGCGGTATTTGTCACTCCGACATCCATACCATAAAAGGACATTGGGGAAAACAGCAATATCCACAAGTACCAGGACACGAAATTGCAGGAGTAGTTGCCGCAATTGGAAAAAAGGTAACCAAATTTAAAGTTGGAGATCAAGCCGGAATTGGTTGCATGGTCAATAGTTGTATGAAATGCGAGAGTTGTAAAAGTGGCGAAGAGCAGCATTGCGAAACCACTGGTATGGTCGGTACGTATGGCACTCCCGAAAAATCGTCACCATCAGGAATAACGCAAGGCGGATACGCAAACAATATCGTAGTCACGGAACATTTTGCCATTAAAATTCCAAACAATATCGAATTGCAATATGCAGCGCCCCTACTTTGTGCAGGCATTACAACGTATTCGCCCATGATGAAAGTAAAATTCAAAAAAGGCGACAAAATTGGTGTTGTTGGCATCGGAGGTTTAGGACACATGGCTATTAAATTAGCGGTTTCAAAAGGTGCGGAAGTATATGCTTTTACTACGTCTCCTTCAAAACGGGATGACATTAAGGGTTTTGGTGCGAAAGAAGTAATTATCGTGAATTCTAGTGAAGATTTAAAACCTTGGAAAGGCAAACTCGATTTCATGATTTCTACCGTTCCGTATGCATACGAAATGTCAGGTTATATCGATTGTGTAAAACCTTACGGCGATTTTACGCAAGTGGGTATACCCATCAATGGTGAACTGAGCATCAATAATACCAATATGATGTTCAGTCGTGTCAATTTTAATGCCTCGCTGATTGGCGGCATTCCCGAAACACAAGAGGTCATGAATTATTGTGCAGAAAATAAAATCTATCCACAAATACAAATCATCAAAGCGGAAGAAATAAATGAAGCTTGGAACAAGGTGGTAAACAAAGAAGCCCGCTACCGTTATGTGATTGATGCTGCAACATTTTGATTGTGTAAAAAAGACAATTGATCAGCAATCTCAGTTTAATGCTTCTCTTTTGAATTTCAATGGCTGACTGTTCAAAATGCAAAAGGAGTGCTACCCTGATCCGCAAAAGTGTTCCTTCTAAAGCGTCGCAAACACCTCCCGACTTTGCGTAAATTGCTGCTTGTAAAATAACATTTCGATGATTTTACGACGCGGAAAAATTAAAGTGCTGCCGATTGTTGTTTCTAATTCGTCTCAGAATTTTGAAAAGGTGTCACCAATAAAAAAAACCAATACGGTCACTTCGATAGTATTGGTTTTTCTATTTGTTTATATCTGAGGAGAATTTCAAATGCTACCCCATTTCGATGCCTCTTTGTTCTAAAATTTCAATCAAGTAGCTGCTTTGCTGCGGATCGTATTGCTCGATGCCACTCTGATACCACTGCAAAATAATGTGCAATTGATATGAAGTATAATCAATCGTGTCGATACTCAAACCCAACATGCCGGCGAGAAGAAAATCTTCCAAAACTTTGGTGTTCACAATACGTTTTGGAACGCCGTTACTTAAGGAACCATTCATACTTTCATATTCAAGTCTACCCAAACTAAAACCAGTAGAAAAAGCATCATTGCGTTTTTTCTTATTGATTTTGATTGAAGGATCAAGTCCACATTTGTAGCCTTCAAAATACTCGAGTCGATATAAGGTGCTGTGGGTCTCTTTCATATTCATGAGAAGCAATATTTAATGATTTACACGTCAAACTTAAAAACAATAATTGCAATAAAATTATAAAATCGGTGAAGGGAAAAAAAACTCTTTAAATTACATGAGTCCTCACTTTAGTCGGTAAAAATTGCATTTAATTCGTTTTTGAATATCTTTTATTAATGATAATTAGGAAACTTTCATGACGGCTTGCTACTTCAACATCGAATCATATCGGTTGATGCCCATTATATATAGTCCATCATAAATTCAAAAAAAACACTAACTTTACGCGTTGAAAAAAGCAAAAACAAACGAAAAAGTTTCAATTGTGCTCTTTTCAGCACCAAAATCAAAAACTTAAACGCAGTACGATGACTTTTCAAACCTACTTGATTAATTTGGACCGTGCGACCGACCGGTTGGCGTGGATGCAAAAGAACTTTGAAGCTGAACAGATTTCTTTTGAGCGCATAGATGCGGTTGATGCAAGAGTTTTAGACGCTGATAGTTATATTATTGACAATAAATTTAGTCGAGAATTATTGCTTCCTGAAGTGGGTTGTCATTTGAGTCATGTGAAGACTTTACAAACCTTTCTCCGCTCTGATCATCAATTTGCACTTGTGATGGAGGACGATGCAATACTTCTTCCAGGTTTTAAATTAGCGGTAGAAAATAGTATAGCACAAAGAAGTAGTCTTCCAAATGAGCATCAATGGGATGTCTTAAAACTTTACAACGGTAGACACCACCACATTAAGATTGCTGATGTAGACGACAAGCATTTTTTGGCTGCATGCGGGCTCAGTATTCCAATAACCACCATTGCGGCAATATGGACAAGAGAAGCGGCCGAGAAATTTTTAGCTAAAGTAGTGCAATCGAAGCCTATCGTAAAAAGACCGATTGATTGCGAGTTGCAACATCCTTGGGAATACGGGTTACGAATTTATAATTTGCTACCTTCTTTGTGCCATGGAGACACAAAATGGGAATCTTCAGTGCGCGTTTCTCGACCAAAGAAAAATTTACCCATGAATCTCGCCTATGAAATCAATCGTTTCTTTCCAAAAATTCTCTATTTAATTAGACATCATGGATTAGGTCAATTCATCCATAGTTTTGTATTGAAGAAAAATAAATGGTTGCAATAAGCGAAAGTAAAACACTGGTGTCCAGCATTGAAGAGGTAAGATAATTTCGTCTTTTTTTTGTAACGTGACTACCAAC
>JBIKRP010000382.1:0-2738 GCA_044349145.1 Flavobacterium sp. | reverse complement strand
AGAAAAAGTCCCTCGACTGCGCTCGGGATGACAAAAGCAATAAAAAAGATTGCAGCGAATAGCGGGACCCGAGCTCCTAAAAGGGCGAACGGGCGTAAGCAATTAGCTCCTAAAAAGCTGTCCAAATTTACGTATAAATACTATTTTATAAAAATTGATTTGGAATTAATTGGTAAGAAAAAATAATACACTTACATTTGCGTATAAATCAAAAAAATTCCGGAAAACATGTTTGATTTTTCACAGTATTTAGGCTTTTTATTATTCTTAACCGTCCTAACCATAGGATTTTGGTTGATGTTTTTCTTAGTCGCTTTCGTTCAATATTGGGTTGGCGGCTTCTTATGGGAAATGTATAAAGAGAAAAAAGCTAAAAAAGCAGCATCTAACTAGTTTAGAGCAGAAAAAAGGAACTCAATTGAGTTCCTTTTTTTTATCCTTGGAAATCTTCACTTCCTTCTTCGCGCTTGGGTTTTTCTCGCTCCGATTTTTGTTTGTTGAATCGATACGTAAACGATAAGGTGATTTGTCTTTCACGCCACTGCATTTCACTATAGGAATTGACGTTTGGGAGGTTCAAATCCATGATTCGTTTTCTTGAATTAAAAACATCGCTCACATTAAAAGCAATCGTTCCTTTGTCCTTTAGTACATCTTTGCTCAACGCTAAGTTCATCGAACCAACACCAATGGTTTTTCCCTGCGCTGTTTTTTGTGGTGCATTATACGTGCCATTGACTTGAAAATCGATTTTATAGGGGAAAGAAACTTTCGACGTTAACCTGGTGAACCAACTGGAAGCTGTATTATAGAAATCAACTGTCTTTACTTCGTTAGAGGAATTGGTATACGAATAACTGCCATCGGTTTTATTATTGAAATAATTGAAGTTTCCGTTGAGTCGCCACCATTTATAAGGAGAATAATTCAAGGTGAACTCAAAACCAATTTTATCATCGGTGGCCAAGTTAAAAGGCGTATTAAAAATCACGGGAATACCATCTACAAAATTACCTGTTTCCTTGCGGACAATTTGAAATGAACCTCTCGTTTGATTGAAGTAGAGAGATGTACTTAACGTCACTTGTTTCCATTTTTTTAAGAATCCAAGGTCATAAGAATCGCTGAGCGCTGGATCTAAGTCGGGATTTCCAATAAAAAAGTTGACGTTGCTGGAATACGAAGAAAACGGATTGATAAACCGGTCACGCGGGCGGTTGATTCGCTTGCTGTAATTTAAGGAAACGTTTGTCGTTTCGCTTATTTCATAGGTAAGGAAAGCACTTGGGAAAAGATTGTTGTAATTTTTGGTGGTGAAATCTTGTAACGTCAATTGATTGATTTGAATATTAGAATTTTCAAATCGCAAACCGGTAAGGATTGAGAATTTCCCGAATTTGGAACCGATTTGTGTATACGCTGCAGTCACATTTTCTTTATATTCAAGGACATTGGTAAAATTCGGGTTGATTGTAAAATTGTTATTGCCAAGCAAATCTTCTTCGACTTTGAAGTCTGATAATAAAGTCAAATAATTTCCGCGAACGCCCATTTCAAATTGACTTTTCTTGCCAAATGGCAACACATAATCGGATTGAATGAGATTTCTACTTTGCTTTTGTTTGTTCGTGGTTCTTTCAGAAGTGATTAATGCTGCATTAGGTTGAAGGCGCGTTCCTATAATCGTTGAACGATCATCATCTCGATCTAAAGAAAATGCCCCGTCGATGGTAAACTTATGTCCTTCTTTTTTGAATCGCTTTATGTAGTTAGTCGTGTACTCGGCATTTTGGTTGGTTCGAGACACATCATTAAACCTTTGTATTTGTTCGAAAGCTTCAGTAGGTGAGAAGATGGAATAGATTACATTCTCTGGGTTGCCGCCTTTATTTTTTCGAAGTGCCAGCATGTTGGTCCATGACGATGTTTTGTCGATATAGATTTCCATTCCGAAATTACCGTTAAAACCTTCGCTGTACCGATTATTCTTGCGACGTTCCTCGACGTAGGAAATTAGGTTTCTATCACTATCGAAATTTTCTTGGTCGATTTTAAAATTTCCCGGACCGTCTCTCTTGGCATATCCCAAAGTAGTGAAAAAATTTGACTTTTCATTTTTGATATTGAAATTTCCTGAAACTCCTGTATTTTCGGGTTCACCAACAGAAACAATGATACTACCGTTGAAACCTTGATTTTTACCTTTTTTGAGTATAATGTTTAAGATTCCACCACCGCCTTCTGCGTCGTATCGCGCGGATGGGTTGGTAATTACTTCGACTTTATCAATATTATCCGCAGGAATAATTCGCAATGCTTCTGCAATATTGACAGCGTTGGAAGGCTTTCCGTCGATGAGGATGGTCACATTTTCGTTGCCTCGTAGGCTCACTTTACCTTCCACATCAACTTGTACGGAAGGAATGTTATCCAGAACATCGCTGACGGTTCCGCCTTTGACGATGAGATCTTGACCAACATTATAGACTTTCTTATCTAATTTTATATCAATATTGGTTTTTTCTGCACGGACACTAACTTCTTTTAATTGGGTAAAATCTTCTTCTAAGGTTATTGTCTCTAAAGTAGTATTGGCGGTCAAAGTTCTTTCCGTAATTGTAAAGGATTTGAATGAAATGAAATCGGCTTTAATAGTATAGATTCCTGCAGGAATAGATGCTTCAAATTCACCTTTACTATTGGTAATTCCACCGCCAACAATTTTGGGAAACCTTGTA
>JBIKRP010000381.1:0-2741 GCA_044349145.1 Flavobacterium sp. | reverse complement strand
AGAATGTTATTCAACGGTATTATCGCATAAATGCCAGTCAAGATGGAATTGAAAGTGTAAATACCTATGCGCTGAGAAGAACTCCAAATGCGAGCATCAAAATAAGTTTTTGAACTACATTCTTTCAGGAACATCAATTCCTAATAATCGAAATGATGATTGAATCGTATCTGCTACCTTTTTTGAAAGTTGAACGCGAAATACTTTCTTAGTCGTATCTTCTTCTCCTAAGATCGAAACCGATTGGTAAAAGGAATTGTATTCCTTAACCAGCTCATAGGTATAATTAGCCACTAGCGCTGGACTATGCTGATGGGCTGCATTTTGAATCACATCAGGAAACAATTCGAGTTGTTTGATTAACTCTTTTTCTTTTGCGTGAAGGTCTAATTGATCGACTTTTACATTCAAATCGAAATCGGCTTTGCGCAAAATCGACTGAATTCGGGCATAGGTATATTGTATAAATGGGCCAGTATTTCCTGCGAAATCTACCGACTCTTCTGGGTTGAAGAGAATTCGTTTTTTGGGATCCACTTTCAAAATATAATACTTCAGCGCCCCCAATCCAATGATGTCATATAACTTTTGCTTTTCCTCGATAGAATATCCCTCTAGTTTTCCTAACGATTCTGCTAATTGTTGTGCAGTTTTTGACATGTCCTCGATCAAATCATCAGCATCTACTACAGTTCCTTCACGAGATTTCATTTTTCCCGATGGCAAATCGACCATGCCATAGGAAAGATGAAAGAGATTTTCAGACCAATCAAATCCCAGTTTCTTTAAAATAAGAAACAACACTTTGAAATGGTAATCTTGTTCGTTACCTACTGTATACACCATTCCTCCGACATCGGGAAAATCTTTGACGCGCTGAATGGCGGTACCTATATCCTGCGTCATATAAACCGCCGTTCCGTCTGAACGCAATACAATCTTACGATCCAGCCCGTCTGCAGTTAAGTCAATCCAAACCGAACCGTCTGGATCTTTTTCAAAAACACCTTTATCTAGACCAATTTGAACAACTTCTTTTCCTAATAGATACGTATTACTTTCAAAATAATAAGAATCAAAATCAACCCCAAGACGCTGATACGTTTCAGCAAAGCCGTCATACACCCACTGATTCATTTTTTTCCACAGGGCAACAACTTCTGTATTTCCTGCTTCCCAATCGAGTAACATTTTCTGGGCTTCTAAAAGAATTGGTGCCTCTTTCTTGGCCTCTTCTTCTGTTTTCCCTTGGGCAATCAATTGTGTGATCTGCTCTTTATAGGCTTTATCAAATGCAACGTAGTACTTGCCAACTAACTTGTCGCCTTTTACATTGGCAGTTTGAGGGGTTTCTCCATTTCCAAAATGCTGCCACGCCAACATCGATTTGCAAATATGGATTCCTCGGTCATTAATGATCTGCGTTTTATACACTTTCTTTCCGGCTGCCTTACAAATTTCCGCTACCGAATAGCCCAAAAGATTGTTACGAACATGTCCCAAATGCAATGGCTTGTTGGTATTGGGAGAAGAATACTCCACCATAACCGCCTTATCATTATCCATTGGTTCAACAAAACCAAATCGATGCGCATCCTTGATTTCATTGAAAAACTGAAGATAATATTCATCCGATATGACAAGATTCAAAAACCCAGAAACAACGTTAAAGCGAACAACCTCATTGGTGTGTTCTACCAAGTAATTCCCCAATTGGTTACCAATTTCTGCTGGACTACTTTTTATTTGTTTCAAAAAAGGAAACAAGACCAAAGTAATATCACCTTCAAACTCTTTTCTAGTCGCTTGAAACTCCATTTTTTCAAAAGTTACATTGAAAATTTGTTCAAGAGCACGGTGAATAGAAGTTGTAAGAAGCGAAGAAAGTGACATGTCTAATGGATTAAGACGGCAAATATAGGTATTACCGTTGCAAAAATAAAATGGAATAGCAAATGAGGTACCTCAATATAGAATCTCATTTGTGAATAACACGCGAATACAATCCACACAAAAACCAAGAAACCATATCATTTGATTCGTATAATTTGTAAGATTTTTATATTATTAATTTATAAAAAGATGTATTTAATCGATTTTATTTGCTTTTAACCGATATAATGTGCAATCTTTGAAGTGTCAAAATAAATACAGTTTAATAGTAAAGCCCCAAATCTACTATGAAAAAATTACTACTCATCACAGCACTTGCTGTAACTGTAAATTGTTTCTCGCAAGCAATAACAGTCAGCACAAACACGTACACTGTTCCTCAATTGGTAAATTCAGTGTTGATTAATTCACCCTGCGTTTCTGCAACCAACATTACTTGGAAAACAGGAACGAACTTCGCCTCTTCAAACGGGATAGGCTATTTTCAAAATTCCAATCCAAATTTTCCGATGCAAGCTGGAGTAATTCTGAGCACAGGAGAGGTGACCCAATCTGCCGGACCCAACACAACGATGTTGAGCAACGGAGCGGCGAATTGGCCAGGAGATACTAGCTTAGAAAGCACTTTGTTGCAATCTGGAATTTCGATGAACTCGGTAAATGCCTCAGTATTAGAATTTGACTTTACGCCAATTTCACCGACTTTTAGTTTCGAATTCCTATTCGCTTCTGAAGAGTATGGAAATTTTCAATGTCAATTTTCCGATGCTTTTGCCTTTCTATTAACAAACACAAGCACTGGAATTACAAAAAACTTAGCCGTTGTTCCGAGTACAAATATTCCGATT
>JBIKRP010000380.1:0-2743 GCA_044349145.1 Flavobacterium sp. | reverse complement strand
CCCTTATCAATTAAAGTAAAAAAAGTTTTTTTATTTCAACTAAAAAATTAAATTTGCTCCTATTCAAGTTTAAATACAATTAAAACTAATAAATCATTAAAACTATTAAAAATTAAGAAAATGGCAAACGTTAAAAAAGAAAGTGGTTCAAAAGGAGGAGATATGTTCTCAGGAATTGTAATCGTCGCATGTATTTTTGTGGGATGGATTATTTGGAATTTCATTATGGGTAGTGGTTCTAACTTTGAAGGCGGAGTAAACACAGGGCATCCACTTCCAGGGAATTATTTGGCGATGGTATATAAAGGAGGACCAATTGTACCTGTTTTGATGGGATTACTGTTAATGGTAATCGTATTTTCTTTTGAGCGTTATATGGTAATAACGAAAGCTGCTGGAAAAGGTAACTTAGATCAGTATATGAAAAACATCACTGCTAGTGTTACTAAAGGTGATATTGATGGTGCTTTAGCAGCATGTGACAAACAACAAGGATCAGTAGCTAACGCAATTAGATCTGCATTGGTGAAGTACCAAGAAGTTAAGAAAGAAGGTTTGGATAGCGAAGCAGCTGCTGAAACCATTCACAAAGAAATTGAAGAAGCTACTTCATTAGAAATGCCAATGTTAGAAAAACACATGACCATACTTTCAACTTTAGTTTCTTTAGGAACTTTGGCGGGATTGTTAGGAACGGTAACAGGGATGATTAAAGCGTTTGGAGCTTTGGCTTCTGCAGGAACTCCTGACCAAGCATTGTTGGCAAATGGTATTTCTGAAGCGTTAATCAATACTGCTACTGGTATTTCTACTTCTGCATTGTCAATTATAGCTTACAACTTTTTTACTTCTAAAATTGATACTTTGACTTATTCAATTGATGAAGCGGGATCAACGATAGTGAATACTTACAGACACTTCAGAGGTTCGAAAAACTAAGATACAACCATATTTAAGAGAATGACTTTTCTGTTTTTCTCAGTAAATAGTAAATAACTTATAAATATGGCTAATGTAAAAATGTCCAAAAAGGCAGCGTCAATCGACATGACAGCGATGTGTGATGTGGCTTTCTTGTTGCTTACGTTTTTTATTTTAACAGCAACAGCTAAGCAACCTGAGCCCATGTCCGTGGATACGCCCGCTTCAACGGTGCAGACAAAATTGCCTGAGACCGATTTAGCAACACTTACCGTGGGAAGAGGAAAGGTGTTTTTTGACTTGAAAGGAAGAGAAGTTCGTAAGAGAGCACTCGAATTGATGGGTCAAAAATACCAGGTAACTTTTTCAGATCAAGAATCAGAAAAGTTTGCTATTATGGAAGGTTTTGGAGTTCCAATCCAAAATTTGAAAGCGATTATTGCAATGAAAAGTGCCGACCGAAATAAAACGGATCTGCAACCTGGCGTTCCAAAGGATTCTTTGGATAACCAATTAGCAGATTGGATTCAGAATGCACGTATTGCCAATATCGAAGTAAACGACAAAGAATTGCAAATCGCTATCAAAGGAGATGCAAAGGAAGAATATCCAGCGATTAGAAAAATCATGGATATTTTGCAAGACCAGAAAATCAATAGTTTTAATTTGGTTACTGGTTTACGAGGAAAAGATTTTTAATATATAAAAAACAGAAAATGGCTGAATTAAATACGGGCGATGGCGGCGGTAAGAAAGGCAGTAAGAAAGTAAGAAGTAAGAAACAGAACTCCAAAGTAGATTTGACTGCGATGGTTGATTTGGCTTTCTTGTTAATTACATTCTTCATGTTGACAACCTCCCTGTCTAAACCACAGTCTATGGATTTAGGATTACCTGATAAGGAAGATGATCCAAATAAAGACAAGCCGGTAAAAGTGGACGAAAATCGAACTATGACTATTTTATTGGGAGATAACAACCAAATTAAGTATTACATGGGTTTATTGGCAACGCCAAAAATAGCTCCTAAAGAAAGTGCTTACGGTAAAGAAGGGATTCGTAAAGTTTTATTGAAAGAAAAAGAAGAAGTTATAAAATATACTGGAAATAAAAACAAAGGTTTGATTGTAATTATTAAACCAAGTAATAAATCCAATTACCGAAATTTGGTTGACATACTTGATGAGATGGCTATTGTAGATGTGCCTACCTATGCTATTGTTAACGATTATAGCCCAGAAGAGAAAAAATTAATAGGTGTTGGCGCTGATACAGCTCCAGCTGCGGCAGAAACGGCTGCTCCTTAAGTATTTAATCTAATTAAAAGTAAATAAAAAATGAAATTAGATTTATTAAATAGTCAATGGCTTGAAATCGTATTTGAAGGAAGAAATAAAAAATACGGTGCGTATGAATTGAGAAAGTCAAATTCAAAAACTTCCACCAAAGCTTTTATCATTGGTGCGATTGTATTTGCATTCTTGGTGAGTTTACCCATGTTGGCAAAGTTGATTCCTGATGCGTCAGATGATGATGCCAGTTTGGATAAGAAAATTGTAACGGTTAAATTACCGCCAAAAGAGAAACCAAAAGAGAATCTTCCACCGCCACCGCCACCGCCACCAAAGGTTGACCAGGTAAAATTTGTGAAGCCAGTAGTTGCAAAAGCGGAGGAAGTAGTAGAAGAACCACCTAAAATCAAAGAGATTGTTGATAAGAAATTAGGTGCAGAAACAATCAAAGGAGATCCAGATGCTGAATTAACAGTAGAGCCTGTTGGTAATGGACCAAAAGATGTAGTGGAGGAAGATAACAATATCTA
>JBIKRP010000379.1:0-2744 GCA_044349145.1 Flavobacterium sp. | reverse complement strand
AATACTAAATATGTATTTAGTTATGAAGGTGTCTTTATGGTGATGTTCATGTTCATGATCGTGTCCGTGATCTAGAGCTTCTGCTGACATAATATGTGTGCTTTATTAAATTTTTATTTATTTTTTTCTACTAGAGCCATACTCTTATCAGTGGCTACTGCAACGGTAGTATCTATTTCTTTTGGATTCGCCTCACCGTCTGCGGATACTGCTGCTGCTTTAAGTTCTTCTTTAAAAGTTGGTTTCTCTTTTAACCACTTCTTATACTCTTCTGGTGTATCCACTACAATTTTCATTTGCATGTTGTAGTGTGAAGCCCCACAAATTTTGTTACATAAAAGCAAGAAGTCAAAAGTATAAGGGTCAAGGGCAGGCTGACCAGCTGCCACCAATTCCGTACTTTTTTTAGTTCTTATATTATTGATTCTATTCACCTTTTCAATCATGAAAGGCAAATTGCGATATTCGTCTGAAGTGTAAATCGGTGTGAAAGCGAACTCAGTCACCATACCAGGCACACAATTCATTTGTGCTCTAAAGTGTGGCATATAAGCAGAATGTAGCACATCCTGAGAACGAATTTTAAAATGAATTTTCTTTCCTTTTGGAAGATGTAATTCTGACACAACCTTATCATCTTGCGCATTTGGATCAGATGGATCTACCCCTAAGGAATTCACACCTTCAATATAACGCACATTGGCCTTTCCTAATACGTTGTCCTCACCTGAATATCTCGCAGTCCATTTAAATTGTTGGGCATATAACTCAATTTCTATTACTTCTTCATCTTCGTCGATAAACATAATATCTGACCACGCATACAATCCATAAAGAATCAATCCTGCTAAGACAATTGCTGGAATAACGCTCCAGATTACTTCTAACTTGTTATTATCAGAAAAATAAAGTGCTGTTTGATCTTTTCTACCTCTGTACTTAAATCCAAAATAATACAACAGTGCCTGCGTTACAGCTTGAACGAAGAAAATAACCACCCACGTTATATTCATCAAACTATCTACTTCACCTCCGTGCGCTGACGCAGGAGTATGTAAAACCAAACCACCCCATTTAATCAAGCCATAGATCGTGAAAATATAAATAAATGCTAAGAACCCAAACATCAAATAACCTTGGACATTATTGTCATTATCATCTGCAATACCGGAACTGTTTTTTGAGGAGCCGACCTGCGATAAATCAAATATCTTCGTCAATTGCCATAATGCAACCGATAATAACAATAAAACTATAATTACCAACAAACTTGTCATCTGTTTTTTACTTTAAATATTAATAATGAAAATGTTTACTTTCTTCGATATATGGATTTCGTTTTGGCAACAATGGCGCTTTCGTTAAAGCACTAAAGACCACAAAAATAAATAAGCCAAGGAAGAAAGAGATAGATCCTAATTCAGAAGCGCCAATAAACCATTGATCTCCGACAGTTGCTGGCATGATCATATTAAAGAAATCTATGTAATGTCCTAATAAGATAACAGTTCCTGCCATTACTAATACCCAAGTAATTCTCTTAAAGTCGGTATTGATAAGAATCAAAATTGGGAAGACAAAGTTCATCACTACAGCTCCAAAAAATGGAAGATTATAGTCTTCGATTCTTTGTACGAAGTAAGTAACCTCTTCTGGAATATTGGCATACCAGATTAACATAAATTGAGAGAACCATAAGTAAGTCCAAAATACACTAATACCAAACATGAATTTTGCTAAATCGTGAATATGACTTGTATTTACATGTTCTAAATAACCAACCGATTTCAAATATAAAGTTATCATACAAATCGTGGTAATTCCGCTTACGAAGAAACTTGCGAATACATACCAACCAAACAAAGTACTAAACCAATGCGGATCGAGTGACATAATCCAATCCCATGACATAATAGATTCAGTTACGATAAAGAAAACTAAAAACATTGCCGAGATATTGAAGTTCTTTTTGTAGTAACTGTTATCGTTAGACTCGTCTTGTGCCAAGCAATTTTTCCTTGAAAAATAACGGTATAAATTCCAACCTAATAAGAAAATAGCCGCTCTAACAATCCAAAATGGAAAGTTCAAATAACCCGATTTGTTTTGTATTAATTTGTCGTGCGCCACAACTTCAGGATCTAACCAAGGGAATAAATGATTGAAATGAAATCCAGCCATTAATAATAATACAAAAAATATAACTGATCCGACTGGCAAATAAGCGGTAATTCCTTGCATCACTCTAAACAATACTGGAGACCAGCCCGCTTGAGCAACTTGTTGAATTGCATAAAAGGCAAGTACTCCCATGGTAATTAGCATGAAGAATATACAAGCAACATACAAAGCGGACCAAGGCTTGTTTTGCAATTGATGCAACACGTGCTCTAAATGGGCTTGATGTTCTTTGTGAGCGTCTTCTTCGCTAACTTCCTTTGTAGGTTTTACTTCTTTATGAGTTTCAGCTGGCGCCGAAACTATTTCTACTACTTTTGTAGTGTCTGGAGCAGTTGTATCTTTTACAACTTCAGCTACAGCTGGTTCTTCTGCTACAACTTCAGCCGCAGTGTGGGCTTCCGCTTTCGCATGGTGATTCCCTTCTGCTGCTGCATGACCTGCTGCTGCATGATGTCCACCATGCTCATTGGCAGCAAGAATTTTTTCAACTTCTTCAATATTTTTAGGTGCAGTTAAAAAACCATATCCAATTCCGAGAACTCCTAGAATAATTAGGATGAAAG
>JBIKRP010000378.1:0-2762 GCA_044349145.1 Flavobacterium sp. | reverse complement strand
CTATCTGAATTTAGCAACGACATTCGACTCAACGCCGATTTATTTGCTAAAGTAAAAGCGGTATATGAACAAAAAGACAAACTGAATTTAAATCCAGAGCAAACGACGCTATTAGACAAAAAATACAAAAGCTTTTCCCGAAATGGCGCCAATTTATCGGAAGATAAAAAACTGCAATTGCGCGAAATCGACAAAGAATTGTCTAAATTAAGTTTGCAATTTGGCGAAAATGTCTTGGCAGAAACCCAAGCCTTTCAGTTGCATTTAACGAATGAAAAAGACTTGTCAGGTGTACCAGAAGGAACTATAGAAGCCGCAAGAGCACTGGCTAAAAGTCAAGATAAAGACGGTTGGATATTTACCTTAGATCATCCGAGTTACATTCCATTTTTGACATACGCCGACAATCGGGAATTGCGCAAAAAAATGGCGATTGCTTTTGGCGCAAAATGTTTTCAAAACAACGAACAAGACAACCAAGCCATTGTTTTGAAAATTGCCAAGTTGCGTTTTGACCGAGCCAACTTATTGGGTTACGCAACACATGCCCATTTTGTTTTGGAAGAACGCATGGCGCAAACGCCTGAAAAAGTAACTTCATTTTTGCAAGATTTATTAGCCAAAGCCAAACCAGCCGCCGAAAGAGAATTCAAGCAATTGACGCAATTTGCGGCAGCACTTGACGGCATTGAACAACTCGAAAAATGGGATGGCGCATACTATTCCGAAAAACTAAAACAACAGTTATTCAATTTGGATGACGAGAAACTGAAACCTTATTTTCAATTAGAAAAAGTGTTGGCGGGTGCTTTTACCATTGCGCAAAAACTCTATGGATTGACGTTTACCGAAATTTTCGACATTGATAAATACCATGATGAAGTCACTACTTATGAAGTGAAAGACGAAAACGGAAATTTAGTTTCGATTTTCTACGCCGATTTCTTTCCACGAAAAGGCAAACGCAATGGCGCTTGGATGACTTCCTTTAAATCGCAGTATATCAAAGACGGCGTCAACGAACGTCCGCATATTTCCAATGTGTGCAATTTTACCAAACCAACAGAAACCAAACCCTCATTGTTGACCTTCAATGAAGTGACGACATTGTTTCATGAATTCGGTCACGGTTTACACGGGATGTTAGCCAATACGACTTATCCGAGTTTATCAGGAACTTCTGTGTATTGGGATTTCGTTGAATTGCCTAGTCAAATTATGGAAAACTGGTGTTATGAAGCCGAGGCGTTGGCGTTGTTCGCGACGCATTACGAATCTGGCGAGATGATTCCTATGGAATTGGTAGAGAAAATAAAAGAAAGTGCGAGTTTTCAGGAAGGCATGGCCACAATGCGACAATTGAGTTTTGGATTGTTAGACATGGGTTGGCATGGACAAGACCCGAGCGGCATCACCAACCTAAAAGCCTTTGAAACCGAGCAATTCGCTGCGACACAATTGTATCCGGACGTCAAAGAAAATGCGATGAGCACTGCTTTTTCTCATATTTTCCAAGGCGGATATTCTTCAGGTTATTACAGCTACAAATGGGCGGAAGTTTTAGATGCGGATGCCTTTGATTACTTCAAAGAAAAAGGCATTTTCAATACCGAAGTCGCTACGAAATTTAAAGACAACGTACTTTCTAAAGGCGGGACTGAAGCGCCAATGATTTTGTACAAACGTTTCCGTGGGCAGGAACCGAAACCGGAAGCTTTGATGAGAAGAGCGGGATTGGTTTAGGTTGTTGGATTTTTAGATGTCAAGATCGTAGGATTGCAGGAGTCCGCGTTAGGGATTGGAGCATTTGTCTGAGCTCTCCCGATTTTTTTTATCGGGAAGCGAGTGCGGAAAGCCCGACCGTAGGACACGAGGCTGATAAGCCGACTGCCCGAAGGGAAACGCCCAAATAGTATTAGATTATAAACAGCAACAACCACCAAAAAATCGGCACGCTTTCTACCCAAAAGGACGTATAATATTTGCTTCTGTGAACCGATGAAAAATGGATGAAGAGTACCGTTATTATTGACACGATTAATACCGAGTAGCTCGGATTGCTTTTGAAAAACTCGAGCAATAGAAACGGAATGACCAATAACATTCCAAAGATCTTTGTCGGACGAATTCCGAATTGTTGCGGCAGCGTTTGCAAGGAGAGCTGATCGGTCTTGCTGTCTGAAATTTCAAATGGAATAAGTAGACTAATAACGATGAGGAAACGCTGAATGAGCGTGATAAGAAAATCTATATTCCCTTGTGCAAGCTGTATATAAGGAATATAGACGGTAATCATTGCGACACAAAAACTCACTAAGAACATTTTTAGCAATCCGAATTTTCGCAGGAAAGGATATACCACTATTACAAATCCTATTGCCAGAAAAGAAAGTTGCGTTTTAATGGGAAGGGAAACGTAAAAGAAAAATGCGCCGAAAAACGCGATGAAGCTAACTATTGAGATGTCGCGGTGCTTCGATAACCACGAAATATCCGAAGAAAAAAGATCGAAATATTTCAGTGCGTTGTATCCAAAAATTGTCCCGAAAAAAATCGTCAATAGCAAGTTTTCCTGCTTGGGTATTGTTAATGCACTTTCCGAAATTGAGGTTAATGCCAAAACGGCCAAACCGATATGCAGACTTGCATTGATATAAAAATCGAAAAAGCGCTTGAAAAATCTCATCAAACAAAATTAGTCAAAGTGTTAATAAAAAAGATATTTGGTTGAAAAATTAGTCGAAATGAAGTGTTAATTGAGC
>JBIKRP010000377.1:0-2768 GCA_044349145.1 Flavobacterium sp. | reverse complement strand
TAATGCGTTGCTTGCTCACTTTCAAATTGATGAAATTGAGAAAACTTCAAATAACTCGCGCTGGGCAATTGCGAGAAATCGCCATAAGCCAGCGAAAATTGACTGTTTTTCGCCACTTTATAAGCCATTGATAGTCGTGGTGACAGTGCAGTTTCCTCTAACAAATCATTATTTGACAATCGAAGTCCTACTTTAGCCGCCAGCTTTTTCGAAAAGAAAATATCCGCTTCTGTATAAAGTGCCGCAATATTCGAATTGTATCCAACTGTATTAAATTCAGCAAATTTTTCATCAAACTGCGTCACAAAATAATCCGTTCCGAAGGACAATTTGAATCGATCGGACAAGTTCTTTCTTAATTTAAATTTCAAGTGTGCTGCGTTTTCCGTATTTTTCAAATCATTGCTATCAATTTTAATCTTGTTCTGCCCAAAACCAAAACTAGCACCCGTTGTAATTTGCCAATTGCCCCACAGATTTCCTTTATAAGAAGAATTAACATACAAATTATTATTGTTCAAATTGACTCTAGTCTTTTCAACCTGATTAATATTCTCTTGATTTAGATCAAAACGAGAAGCATCAAAAGCGGCATATAATTTAAAAATCCCATTATTAAAATTATACCGATATACTGATTCTCCCGACAATGATTGAAACGCTTTGTTCCAATCGACATCCTGCGGCACCGCCACTTGATAGGGCGCTAAATCGATGTAAGCCGTATTCACGCTTAAGGAACTTTTTTTCCATTTTTGCGTATGTCCAACACCCAATCCGACGGTCATAAGCGAAATATCCGTTTTATTTTGATCTGGTTCATCTTGCGTATTCAATAGCAATACACTTGAAAGTGCTTCGCCATATTCTGCGGAATAACCACCAGTTGAGAATGAAATCCCACTAAACAAAAAAGGCGAAAACCGACCACGTGTGGGCAAATTATTGGTAGTTGCGCCATAGGGTTGCGCCACTCGAATTCCATCTACAAAAGTTTGGGTTTCATCTGCTTCTCCACCGCGAACAAATAGTCGTCCATCTTCGCCCACATTGTTCGTTCCTGGTAAAGTTTGCAACGCCGCAATTATATTTCCTGCAGAACCAGCTGTCGTAACAATATCTAACGGTTTCAGAACAGAAACTCTTGCTTTATCTCCAGACTCCATGGTGCCAGCAGTAACAATTACCGCGTCTAATGCATTGACACTTTCTCTGAGTTTTATAGTTTGATTTTTATAATTAGCAACATCAATCACTACTGTAAATGTTTCGTAGATAAGAAAACTGACCACTAATGTTTGATTTCCTGTGCTAGTAGTTGTAAATGAAAATTCGCCTATATCGCTACTCGAAGTTCCATCATAAGTTCCATCAATGTAGATATTTGCGCCAGCGACCGGTTTTCCTTTGTTGTCGAGAACTTTCCCAGAAATCACTTCTTGAGAAAAAATAAAAGTGGTAAAAAAGTAAAGTGTGAATGTAAAAAAGATCGTCTTCATAGGATTTGTTTTATGCTGCAAATCTATTTTGGTAATTTCAATTACTAAATAAATTATAGCTCAACTGAAGATTTAGATGGATGGACTGTAATAATTAAAACCACTTTTTCTTCTTAAAGTACACCACCATCGCCACCAAAAGCAAAAACATCACACCTAATACTATAAAATAGCCGTACGGATTTCTCAGTTCTGGCATGACGTCGAAGTTCATTCCGTAGATTCCGACGATAAAGGTCAATGGCATAAAGAATACTGACACAACGGTAAGTATCTTCATGATTTCATTCATCCGTTGACTTTGCGAAGAGAAATAAAAGCTTGATGCACTATCCAAAGTATTCATATCATATTCTATTTGCTCCAGAATTTCTAAACATTTTTGGTGTAGACGGGCAAAGAAATTATAGTTTGCTTTTTCGATGCCATCATAGTCTTCCTCGTCATGCTCGCTTTTTAGATTGAATAATGCGTCCCGCAAAGGCAAGATTGAACGCTTCAAAAAATTGAGATCTTCGCGGTTTTTTTCTATTTGAACAAGAACGTTAGGATCCGCACTCATTTTGGATTCGATCAATAAGGATTCAATAACATCTTCGTAAAACTCGATGGTCACGTAAAAATTTTCCATCACAGAATCCAACAGCAAATACAGCAAATAATCATTGCGTTTCTTGCGCACAATGCCGCTATGTGTTTTGATTCGTTCCCGAATATGCGTAAAAAAATCACTTTTTTTCTCTTGAAAAGAAACCAGTAAATTGTCCTTGAGCACGAAGCTGATTTGCTCCACATGCACTTGGTCATTATTGTCATTGGGTAAAATAGACTTAATACTAAAGAACAAAACATGGTCTAATTCTTCCATTTTACTGCGGCGAGAAACATTCAAAATATCACTTACAACAAAGGGCTCAATTTGCAGCATTTCTCCCACTTGCTTAATCTGTTCAACGTCATGTAAACCATGTACATTTAGCCATTTTACGTCATCGACTTGATTTTCATCGGCGATTTCCTTTTGAATTCTATCAATCGAAACTTTCTTATATTCTTCATATCCCGCATCATCATAAACAAACAATTGCATATCAACCGGGTCAGTTTTATGAACGCCGGTATATTCATAAAAGTTGGGTTGCACTTTCTTAACTTTACTATATTTGATTTTCTTCATCTCGAATAATTTGTTCTAAAGATAGGAGTTTTTAAAATTCTAATTTACATTTACAAAAAAACGAAAATGCAAACTTTAATCATCAATATCAA
>JBIKRP010000376.1:0-2771 GCA_044349145.1 Flavobacterium sp. | reverse complement strand
CTCCAATGGGACTGATGCTAGCTCCCGGCGCATAACCTTGAAAAGTGATTTGTGCTAATTGCGTTGCGGTAAGTCCGGTGTTGCTGTTTCCAACAAAAACTTTAGCTCCCGTGCAACTGTTGGTCCATCCAGTAATGGTTAGTGTTCTTCCCGAAGTCCAACCCACACCATTACTTGCTGCAAAAGTCAAAATATGATTTCCGGTTCCTAATTCGATAGTTGAATTATCGGTTAATTGCAAAGTTCCAACCGTGTCGCTAAATCCAGCTGCAGCGCCAGTACTTAATCTTCCTCCATTTAAAATCACGTTACTGGTGTTTGCTATTGGGTTGGCAACGCCATATTGCAACGTTCCAGCATTGATGGTTGTATTTCCTGTGTAGGAGTTCGAGGATGAAATCCTTGCCAAACCAGGACCAATTTTTTGAATGCCTCCCGTTCCTGAAATAGTATTGGTAAAATTTACCGTTCCACCTGCACTCACCACATCAAAATTAACAGCATTGTTGTTGAGGTTGATTGTTCCTGAATAGGTGTGTGTATTAGAAGTGTTGAGTGATCCAATCGTTGCATTGGTTGAACCAGCAGGAACTGTAATCGGATTTGCTACTGTAGTTGCTATAGCGGGATTGCTAATGTACAATTTGTTGACATTCGCAGTCGCGTTGCCTACTTGAATTCCACCCTGAATCACTCCTAAAGCTTCCACCCAAAGTTCTCCGCGTTCAACGAAAAAACCGCCCGATAAAGATGCGACATTGTTATAGTTTACTTCGACTATCGAGTTTTCTTTGATATAAAAACCAACCGATCCGTTTCCTTGCGGATAACCATTTAGCGTTACTTTCCTTGAGTTTGGTCCGTACACTTCAAAATTTCTGTTGCCGCTATTGAATATCGTTCGATTAAAAGTTAGTCCACCGTTGATTGGGTTTAATTCAATTCTCGTCGCATTTCTCCCATGAAAAGGAAGGTTAAAAACCTGTGTTAAATTGGGGGAATAATTTTCAATTTTACCGTAAAAATTAAGGCCGTTTTCATTAAAAAGCGGACCATCTGCATCAAACTGAGTTACCGATGAAGTGTATGTTGCAAAATAAGTCAAGTTGTTGATGTCTCGCCACGCACCGTAATTAAGATACATTGTCGTTTGTGGTCCATTTTTCAACCGAATGTTGAGATCAGTGGTAGAATTCCAAGTGACTGGGCAAACATCCCCAAACCAATTGTTGCATAAACCAAATTCTCCTAAAGCATTATCGCCATCCCAATTGTTTTGCGCGTTCAATTGCAATGAACCAAAAACAAGAAGCAGCAACACAAATAGTTTACAATTTATATATTTTATCATAAGAATGTTTATTTGGATTTGACTAGCAAACAGATACTTTATGCCACTAGTCAAACCTTACAAAAGTATTAATTTATTTTTTTAAATTGAAAACTATTTTAAACATCATTTCGAATTAATAATAATTTATAGGATATTAATATTCAATTGTTTAAAACAGAAGAAACCTCATGTTTCGATGAGGTTTCTCCTGTTTTTTAATAAATATTTTTAATTTTTTTTTCAGAGGATTAAGAATATTATGGGGTTTTGTTTTGTATCAATTTCTTTGTGGCGACAAAACCATTTTCCAATTTGATTTTTACCAAATAAACACCTTCAGCATAATAAAAATTGGCACTGTAATTACTGCTTTGCTCGGTGAGGATGACATTGCTAATTAATTTGCCCGAAATGTCATAAATGTCTACGGCATTAATATGATGAGATGCTTCGATGAATAGATTTTTTTCGCTAATGAAAGCGGTCACATTTGATTCGAGATTATCGCCCGAAACTCTTGATCCACTATTAATATCTATAAATCTTAGGACAAATCGTCTATTGAATGTTCCAATTCCAGATCTGAAATTATAAGGGCTATCTTTAAGATTATGAATCACGTGTAATTCTTTATCTTCAACATAAATTTCTTGATTCTGAAATAATCCGTCAAAATGGTCAATGCGTAATGAGAATTGTTCTTGCAAAGTAGATCTATATCCCAATGGTACCAAATCGTATTCAGAAAATGGGGTTGGTCGTCCTTGAATCACAAGATCTTTATCACGCAAAACAGAATAAAAACTGGTGCCTGTGCCATCACCAAATCGCACGCCATCGTATAATCTATCCCAACCATTAGTTGCACCGTCTACGTAACCGATAAGGATTTGGTTGAAAGTTCCGCTGGTACTAATCAAGTTGAGCCAGATTCTATGTTTTTCATTTGTGGTGGCCACCGTTCTTTCATCATTATTTCCAAATGGATTTAGCCTAAAGAACTGAGAGTTATTTCCTGTGACACGCATCGAATTCTTGAACACGACCGAATTTCCACTCGGAGCAGTTCCTGTACTTTTAGTGAAAAATCCTTGACCTGTTCCTATGTATCCATTTGGCTCAACGCCACCTGATAGTGCTGCGGAACCTCGAGAGCCAGCCGCGCCCAAGCTATTCCATGAGGCATAGTCGCTTTCCGTATAGTTAATTACAAAATCACCATAAAAAGGATCTAAATAATCGCCGTTCGGCGCTGAGTTGTGGGTCCAAAAGTAGATGGTTCCATCAATAATTGGGATATTGGCAGGATCCCTCAAAAATGCTTGCGCATCAACCGCAGAAGGATAAGGGTTGCCTAATAAATTATACTTATCGTTGTTTGTCGTTGGTCCTAAAGTACCATGATAAATCGGACAAAAGATATTACCATTATTCGGTG
>JBIKRP010000375.1:0-2778 GCA_044349145.1 Flavobacterium sp. | reverse complement strand
CTCGCCTAACATCTTATAACTCACAACAATTTATTACTTTCGCATCTCGATTTTAGAAAAGGATACTATGAGCACTAAATTTACTGAATACAAAGGACTTGACTTGCCCACAGTCGCCTCAGAAGTTCTTGATTTTTGGAAAAAAGAAACCATATTCGAAAAGAGTGTTTCCACTCGCGAAGGCAACACCCCATTCGTCTTCTTCGAAGGGCCACCTTCTGCTAATGGATTACCTGGAATTCATCACGTTATGGCGCGCGCCATCAAAGATATTTTTTGTCGATACAAAACCCAAAAAGGGTTTCAAGTTAAAAGAAAAGCGGGTTGGGATACGCACGGTTTACCAGTAGAATTGGGAACTGAAAAAGAATTGGGAATTACTAAAGAAGATATCGGAAAGAAAATTTCCATCGAAGAATATAACGAAGCTTGCAAAAAAACGGTGATGCGTTACACCGATGTGTGGAATGACTTAACCGAAAAAATGGGCTATTGGGTCGATATGGAAGATCCGTATGTGACCTACAAATCCAAGTATATGGAAAGCGTTTGGTGGCTCTTAAAACAAATCTATGATAAAGATTTGATGTACAAAGGCTACACCATCCAACCGTATTCTCCCAAAGCAGGAACGGGTTTGAGTTCGCACGAAGTTAATCAGCCGGGAAGTTACCGTGATGTAACGGACACAACGGTCGTAGCACAATTCAAAGCGAAAGCGGAATCGTTGCCGGATTTCTTGAAAAGCTTTGGTGACATTCACATACTTGCTTGGACGACGACGCCATGGACGTTGCCTTCCAACACTGCATTAACCGTTGGACCAAAAATCGATTATGTCGTTGTAAGTACTTTTAATCAATATACATTCCGCCCTGTCCATGTGATTTTGGCCAAAAACTTAGTCGGAAAACAATTCGGAAAAACGTTTTTTGAAAGCAACGAACCACATGATTTTGAAAATTTCAAAGAAGGCGACAAGAAAATCCCCTATCAAATTCTTGCTGAATGCAAAGGTTTGGATCTAGTGGGAATCCGATATGAACAATTATTGCCCTTCGTATTACCTTATCAAAATCCAGAAAATGCATTCCGAGTTATCTCTGGAGATTTCGTAACTACAGAAGACGGAACCGGAATCGTTCATACTGCGCCAACTTTCGGAGCGGATGACGCCAAAGTGGCCAAGGAAGCGGTTCCAGAAGTGCCGCCAATGTTAGTGTTAGACGAAAATGGGAATCCTGTACCATTGGTAAATTTGCAAGGAAAGTTCACGTCACATATGGGCGAATACGCTGGAAAATATGTGAAGAACGAATACTATACCGACGGTGCTGCACCAGAACGTTCCATCGATGTTGAAATCGCCATCCAATTAAAAGAAGAAAACAAAGCCTTCAAAGTAGAAAAATATGTGCACAGTTATCCGCATTGTTGGAGAACAGACACACCCATTTTATATTATCCACTCGATTCTTGGTTTATCAAAGTAACCGAGGTTAGAGACCGCATGTTCGATCTCAACGAAACCATCAACTGGAAGCCAAAAGCAACCGGAGAAGGCCGTTTTGGTAATTGGTTGAAAAACGCCAACGATTGGAATTTGTCGCGTTCTCGCTATTGGGGAATTCCACTACCAATCTGGAGAACAGAAGACGGAACCGAAGAGATTTTAGTAGGTTCAGTAGAAGAATTATATAATGAAATTGAAAAGTCAATTGCCGCTGGCGTTCAAGCAACAAACCCGTTCAAAGGCTTTGAAGTGGGCAACATGACAGAAAGTAATTATGATTTAATCGATTTGCACAAGAATGTAGTCGATGAAATTGTGTTGGTGTCCAATTCTGGAAAACCAATGAAGCGCGAGGCCGATTTGATCGATGTTTGGTTTGATTCGGGCGCCATGCCTTATGCGCAGTGGCATTATCCATTTGAAAACAAAGAAAAAATAGACCAAAATCAAGACTTTCCAGCCGATTTTATTGCGGAAGGTGTTGATCAAACTCGTGGTTGGTTTTATACTTTACACGCCATCGGAACCTTGGTTTTTGATAAAATCGCCTATAAAAATGTCGTGTCCAATGGTTTGGTTTTAGACAAAAACGGACAAAAAATGTCCAAGCGTTTGGGCAACGCAGTCGATCCGTTTACGACGTTATCAGAATACGGTCCAGATGCAACGCGTTGGTATATGATAGCTAACGCAAATCCATGGGATAACTTAAAGTTTGATATAGAAGGAATTGCTGAGGTGCGACGAAAATTCTTCGGAACGCTTTACAATACGTATTCGTTTTTTGCACTTTATGCAAACATCGATAATTTTAAAAATGAAGAGGCGGAAATTCCGTTGCAGGACCGACCAGAAATTGATCGTTGGATTATCTCTGAATTAAACACTTTAATAAAAGATGTCGACAGTTACTACGCGGATTATGAACCTACAAAAGCGGCACGTGCGATTTCCGATTTTGTCCAAGAAAATCTGAGCAACTGGTATGTACGTTTGTGCCGTCGTCGTTTCTGGAAAGGGGAATATGCCCAAGATAAAATTGCAGCGTATCAAACGTTATACACTTGCCTTGTGAACATCAGTAAATTAAGCGCTCCAATTGCTCCGTTCTTTATGGATCAACTTTACAGAGACTTAACACAAAGGACAAAGTCAGAAAATTTTGACAGCGTACATTTGGCCGAATTTCCGAATTACGTTGAAAACTTTGTTGATAAATCTTTAGAGAGTAAAATGCAAAAAGCACAGACCATTTCATCACTCGT
>JBIKRP010000047.1:0-9750 GCA_044349145.1 Flavobacterium sp. | reverse complement strand
ACTGGTGGAAACCAAACTGAGTGTGAGGCTTCTCCATTACAAACATTGACTGCCACTGCAACGGTTCCTGTTGGTTCAACAGTAGTTTGGTATGATGCAGCTACTGGTGGTACAATAGTTACTAGTCCAACTCTTAATTCCGTGGGAACTGTAACCTATTATGCACAATCTACTAGCGCTGAAAACTGTGCGAGTCTGATTAGAACTGCTGTAACGCTTACTATTAAGCCACTAATTGCCGTGCCATTAACTGGCGCTGTAACCAATCCAACTTGTGCAATAGCGACTGGTAGTTTCTCAATAACTAATTTTAATATAAATAATACCTACGCTGTCAGTCCAAATACAGGAGTTAGCATTTCGTCTACAGGAATCGTAACTGCACCAGCTGGAACTTATGTAATTACAACTTCTTCAAATGGTTGTACATCTGGGAATTCGCTTTCGATAACTATCGATTCACAACCACAAACACCTGCTGCAACGATTGTCGGAACTGTTATTCAGCCTACATGTGCACTTGCAACTGGTTCAGTCGTATTAAGTGGATTGCCTACTGGAAACTGGAATATTAACCCAGGAAACATCTCTGGCACCACTTCTTTCACTACTATTTCTGGACTAAGTGCTGGTACCTATAATTTCACAGTAACGAATACTGATGGCTGTACTTCTGCGGCTTCTGATTCTGTGATTATTGATGCGCAACCTGAAAGTCCTGCTGCGCCTGCATTAGGAACTGTGACTGGACCTACATGTACAATTGCTACTGGCTCAGTGGTATTGAACGATTTACCGGCAGGTTCTTGGACTATTAATCCAGGAAATATAAATGGTAATACGACTTCAATTACTATTTCTGATTTGGCTCCAGGTACGTACAACTATACTGTTACGAACAGTGTAGGATGTACTTCGTCAGCGTCTGCAGATGTGATTATTGATGAAGAACCATCAAATCCAACAATAGTTATTGATCCTCTTTATGCTGATTGTAATAACGACGACGAGATTACATTTGAACTAAATGCTTTATTACCAACTGGAACTCCTTTAACAGGTTCTTGGTCATCGGAAAATTCAAGTGCAAATGGAGGAATTGTTGGCTCTGAGTTTAGTCCTTATTTAATTGATGTTGGAACCTACTTATTTACTTATGAAGCTATTGATAATGGAGGTTGTGCAGTGAAAGTCGACTTAAATATTACAGTTGATGACGAGTGTACGGTACTTCCTGAATGTATAGAGCCTTTTGTACACAATGCATTTTCTCCAAATGGTGATGGGGTTAATGAGGTTTTTGTAATCAACCAACTAGATCAATTGGATTGTATCCCAACCAATACTGTTGAAATTTACAACAGATGGGGTATACTGGTATATGAAACAAATCAGTATGACAACAAAAATCGTGTATTTACAGGGAAATCAGAGGGTAGAGTTACCGTGGATAAAGGTGCTCAGTTGCCAACAGGAACTTACTTCTACGTCCTTAATTACACAACCAAGAAAGGTGAAGCTAAACATAAAGAAGGATACTTATTTCTAAATCAATAAACCAAACTCAAATCTAACACCTGAGGGTGAATAGCCCTCAGGTTAAAAAACTAGAAACTAATGAAAACAAGAGTATTAATTTTCGTTTTGATCTTGACAGCCTCGGCGAGTTTTGCGCAACAAGATGCACAATTCACGCAGTACATGTACAATACGATCAATATCAATCCAGCGTATGCAGGATCGAGAGGTGTGATGAGTATATTTGGTCTGCACCGAACCCAATGGGTTGGTTTAGATGGTGCCCCGGTGACCAATGCCGTGTCGCTGAATTCACCCATTGGTGAGAGTAACGTAGGAATCGGTCTTTCGGCTATCAATGATAGAATCGGACCAACAGTAGAGAATACACTCTCTGCTGATATCTCCTACACCATTCAAGCCTCTGAAAGCTACAAACTTTCCTTTGGTGTAAAAGCAACTGGGAACTTCTTTAATCTAGATGTGTCGGATCTAACTCCTGAACAAGCAGGTGATCAATCACTAGTGAATTACAGTAAATTCTCTCCTAACGTTGGAACAGGTATTTATTTGCATTCGGATAAAACCTATTTTGGTATTTCGGTGCCAAACTTTATTCAAACCAATCGTTACGACAGTGATAATGTAGCTATTTTCAAAGAAAGAGTCAACTATTACTTCATCGCTGGTCATGTATTCGATTTGAGTTCAAATATCAAATTCAAGCCTGCTTTGTTAACCAAAGTAGTCACCGGTTCGCCTTTGCAAGTAGACGTGTCTGCCAACTTTATGTTCTTCGAGAAATTCGTCGTTGGTGGTGCCTATCGTTTGGATGCTGCTGTGAGTGCACTAGCTGGCTTTCAAGTTACCGACGGTTTATACATCGGATATGGTTATGATATGGAAACTACCCGTCTTAGAACTTACAACTCTGGATCGCATGAGATATTCTTGCGTTTTGAATTATTCAACAACTATAACAAAATCACTTCTCCTCGATTCTTCTAAATCTAAAACATCATGAAAAATAAAGCAATAATTTATATCACATTTTTGAGTGTTTTAGCTTTAAATAGTTATGCTCAAAGCAGAGACGTGAAAAAAGCAGATAAGCAATACGACAAGTTTGCCTATATTGATGCGACCAAAACCTACGAGCGTATTGCCAACAAAGGTTATAAATCGGCTGATATGTTTCAGAAAATAGCCAACGCCTACTACTTTAATGCCGAGCTAGACAAAGCAGCAAAATGGTATGGAGAGCTATTTGCCATGAACACCGAGCTACAACCTGAGTACTACTATCGTTATGCGCAATCGTTGAAAGCTGTTGGAGATTACAAGAAAGCAGATGAAATGATGACGCTTTTCAACACCAATTCTTCTGAGGATCTCAGAGGTAAAATGTTCAAAGACAAACGGAATTACATGGATGAAATCAAAGCCAATTCTGGTAGATACAATATCGAAGATGCGGGCATTAATTCAAAATATTCTGATTACGGAAGTGCCTTCTCAGGAACCAAACTAGTCTTTACATCCTCGCGTGATACTGGTAGTTTTGCACAAAAGAAACACAAATGGACCAATCAGTACTTTACCAATCTATACTCCTCTGATCCTACTCCAGAAGGAACTCTTGCTGCGCCTGAGAAATTTGCAAAGAATGTCAATTCTAAATTCCACGAAGCGACACCTGTTTTCACTAAAGACGGAAACACCATGTACTTCACTAGAAACAATTTCAATAACGGAACTAAAGGTAAAGACGCCAACAAAACAACACTGCTTAAAATTTACAAAGCCACTTTAATTGAAAACCGTTGGCAAAAAGCGACTGAGCTTCCTTTTAACAGTGATAGCTATAGCGTAGCGCATCCGATGCTCAGTCCAGATGAAAAAACCTTGTACTTCGCCTCTGATATGCCTGGAACTAAAGGACAATCAGATTTGTGGAAAGTAAGCATTAGCGGTGATGGATCGTTTGGAACGCCTGAGAATTTAGGAGCATCTATCAACACTGAAGGTAGAGAAACTTTCCCTTTGCTCACCGACGAAAACGAATTGTACTTCGCCACTGACGGACATCCTGGATTGGGTGGTTTAGACATATTTATGGCTAGAATGAATCCTGATGGTTCGTTTCAAGACCCTATGAATATTGGAGCGCCTGCCAATTCACCTAAAGATGATTTCGCATACTTAATTGATACCAAAACCAGAAAAGGATTCCTATCTTCTAACCGCGATGGTGGTCAAGGATACGACGATATTTATAAATTCTTAGAAACTAGAAAACTGATTTGTGAGCAGGAATTATCTGGACTGGTAACAGATCTTGAAACTGGAGAAATTCTTCCTAATACTAAAGTGACGCTCTTTGATGAGAAATTTACCCTAATCGAAGAAGTTACCTCAGATGACAAAGGATTCTACAAATTCAAATCGGTAGAATGCGGAAAAACATACTACGTCAGAGCCGAAAAAGAAAAATACAATACCAAAGAACAACGCATCACTATTTCCAAAACAACCGGTAAAACTGATCTTCCTATTCAGTTAGAGAAAACCGTAAAACCTGTTACTGTGGGTGATGACTTGGCTAAAGCATTTGGTATCAAAATCATCTACTTCGACTTGGATAAATGGAACATTCGACCAGACGCTGCTTTAGAACTGGAGAAAATTCTTGACGTAATGAAGCAATATCCAACGATGAAAATCGATGTGAGATCGCATACCGACAGCAGAGCCTCTTTCAAATACAACGAAAAACTATCCGATCGTAGAGCTAAATCTACCATGGCTTGGTTAGTTAAAAACGGCGTAGAAGAAAATAGAATCACCGGTAAAGGTTACGGTGAAACGCAACTCGTAAACAAATGTGCGGACGATGTGAAATGTTCTGAAGATGAACATCAAGCCAATAGAAGAAGTGAGTTTATAATTATGGCGCTATAACGCTAAAGCAATATAAAGAACATAAAGAAGGATGCTGTCATGGCATCCTTCTTTTTTATTAAAATAAACTCTTGCGAAAGTACAAAAGCAATACAATAAGATAAATGAAATAAGTCAACGTGTGCGCCATAACAACCCCAGCAATTCCATAATTAATGATGAAATAATGACTAAAACTAAACATCAACAATAAAGAAAAAAGTTCGGTGCAAATAAAAGCGACAGTCAACTTCCTAGCATAAAATTGATACCCTAAAATTAGTGAAGCCACTTTGAATGTATCGCCCAATAATTGCCAAAAGAACAAATCTGCAACCGGAAGAAAGTCTTTGGTGAAAAATAATTTGATAAAAAAATCTTTAAGAAAAAACAAAACAATTACTCCAAATATGTATAATGGAACCACACTCAAATAGTAACTCTTGACCACATTTTGCACCGCCTTTTTTGAACTTGAAAAGGCCAGCTTAGGAAAAAAATAAACCGTCAAGATCGTCGAAATAAACATCAAGTAATAATTTGAAATCCTCGTCATCGCTTCCCAATATCCGGCGCTATCAATTCCTAGAACTTCGATAATGTTATTTCTAATCGCAAGAAATACTAACGAACCAAATACGGATGACACCAAAGCCATCAAGGAATAAGACGATAAATTCTTTAGCACTTGCCAATCAAAAGAAGTTCTTGAAATGTTGTCAAAAAACGAAATTTCTTTATTGACATAATAAAAAGCCACAAAAAACAATAATGCTGGAGGAACAATAATAGAAAGCAAAGCACCAAATGTCTTGTAGTAATAAACAGCAACAATACAAAATAGCAATCCTGTCAAATTCCCTAAAATATTGACATAGATCACTTTCTTAAATTTGCCCAATCCATTGAGAATAACGATGAGATAAGTTGTTGATGCGTACCAAGGGAGAATAAGCGCAAGTATCTTAAATACAATACTATATTGCCAGTTACTTCCAAAAACAATCAATGTTAAGTAATGCGAAAAACCAAACAAAAAAATACTTAAAATTACAGAGACAATTAAAAGACTAAGAAACACCGTTGACAGTATTTTCTTCAACGCAACGTCATCATTCTTGGCATCAACGACATACTTTACAATACCATTTTGAAAACCAAGTGTGGCAATACTTTCTACTGAAGTGAGGAAATTCTTCAAGTTTCCTGTAAGTGCCAGTCCACTTGGACCAATAAAGATAGCCAAAACTTTTGAAGTTATCACTCCAATGGCTATTTTCAGAATAACACTCACACTGTTCAAAGAGGCAACTTTGAATAGTGGCGTTCGCTTTATTGTCGTAAAAAAACTCAATTGATTGGAAATTTGAAAATAGGTTACAAAACTACTATTATTTAACGTAAAAAGAGGGAACGTGTAAAGCTAAATCAACTAAAAACTCACGTACTATGTTTTTATAAATTAATTTTTATAATTTTAAAGTCCAATTTATATCGTGGTGACTATTAAGAAAATAAAATATTCTCTTCTTCTTTTCCTTATTCCAATGGCAATTTCCGCCCAAGATGTTTCCTTGCTCCAGCAGTTTAATGGCCGGTATGATTTTACTTTTGTTGGTAATACTTTGAATCCAAATGAAAATTCCTACATGACGGTACCTGAAATTAACACTTCCTCTTCCGCCAATTTAAATTTGAATCCTAACGATGTTGTCGAAAAAGCCTATTTATATTGGGCAGGTTGCGGTCCGGGTGATTTTGAAGTTCAGCTAAACAATACCATAATAACTCCAGAACGAATTTTCCAACACTTCAGGACCGCCAACGGCAATGACTTAGAATTCTTCAGCGCTTTTTCTGATATCACCAATATCGTTCAAGCCACGGGAAACGGAACATACACCTTAAGCGCCCTCGATCTGAATCAATGGATTACCTATTATTTTCAAAACAGAACGAATTTTGGCGGCTGGGCGATAGTCGTTGTTTATAAAAATAATAGTTTACCTTTTAATCAAATTAATGTCTATGATGGTCTGCAAGCGGTTCCAAATAGTATCGCAATTACACTAAGCAGTTTGGATGTTGTAGATAATCAAGATGCCAAAATTGGTTTCCTCGCATGGGAAGGTGATGAGAATATCCAAGTGAATGAGACGCTCTCCATCAATTCTATTCCGTTGCAAAATCTTCCTTTAAATCCTGTAAACAATGCATTCAATGGAACCAACAGCATTACTAATAATGACAGTATGTATAATATGGATTTGGATATTTACGACATTCAAAATACCATTGAGGTTGGCGATACTTCAGCATTGATTCAACTGGGATCCGGTCAAGATTTTGTGATGATCAATGCGATTGTAACCAAACTAAATTCTCAAGTACCAGATGCACAGATTGCGATTGATGATGTTGACGTTAGATGTAATTCAAGAGAAATAATTGTGCACTATACTGCGTCAAACTTTAACGCAACAAAAGCGCTTCCGGCAAATGTTCCCATCGCCATTTATATAGACGATGTGCTTCTCGCAACGACTCAAACACAAAACCAAATTGAAATTGGAGGCACTGAAAGCGGTACAATTATACTTCAAATTCCTGAAGCAATACCAAGTCCATTCAACCTTAATATTGTTATTGATGACAATGGCAGCGGTCAAGGAATTGTCATCGAAAATAGTGAAACCAACAATGAATCATCCCAGAATGTGGCCTTTTTTCAATCTGAAGAACTGATTCCTTTAGCTGACCTGACATCCTGTAATGAAGGATTAGGAGCTGGCACTTTTGATTTTTCGAATTATGAAAATACAATCAAACAGAATACAACGGATGAAGTGACATTCTACACCAATAGTGAAGATTTATTAAGTAATTCTAATCCAATACAAGACATTGCTAACTACACGGCTAGTAGCACACCTGCAACTATTTTTGTTAAAGTTGATAATGGGAATTGTTTTCAATACAGCTCTTTTCTCTTGAAGACAATTAAATGTCCACCAATCGTCTATAATTACGTGTCAGCCAATAATGATGGTACCAACGACACCTTTACTATAAAAGGACTACGAGATGTTTTTTTCAACTTTAAGTTAGAAATCTACAATCGATGGGGTCACTTGGTTTGGACCGGAAATAACAACTCACCCAATTGGGATGGTCAAGCCGCACAAGGCTACATTTTAGATAATTCAGAAATTATTGATGGCACTTACTTCTACAGCCTTGAATTAAATGATGCGGACTATCCTGACCCATTGTTCGGGTACCTTTTTGTAAATAGATAAGCCACTGTTCATTCTGCTGAGTTTCATTTTAATTAAAGTTTAACAGTTGTTCTAGAATCTTAGACATTACATTTTTGGAAAGCTAAAGTTTTTTGAATTAATTTAGCCAAAAATTAAACTTTTATTTAAATGAAGACCCTTTTTTCTGCAATACTGCTAACTTTTTGTACTTCTGTTGCCTTTTCTCAAACCGAAGAGGATAAGTTAAAAATTCTTGCTGCAACCAATGTAGCTGAACTTTATAGGTTAGCGCCAATTTACGATTCTATATTTAAAGCTGAAAAAGAACTTGCTTGGAAAATGGCAAAAATAAAGGGATGGAAAACGCTCTTCAATTCAGGCAAAAATGGCGGCGTTACCGAATTAATCAGAATAAACAAATACGGTAATCCTGTTTATTACACCACTGATAATGTGGGAGCGGCAATAACAACGCGCGCTAATCGCCTTAATTCTGGTGGGAGTCTCGGATTGAGTTTAGACGGTCAAAATATGACAATCGGAATTTGGGACGGAGGCCGCGTGAGAACAACACACAACCTTCTTACCGGACGCGTAACCCAAGTTGACAATCCACCAAGTTTGTCAGCACATGCAACACATGTTGGTGGAACTATGATGGGAAATGCAACAGCAAGTGCTAGTGCGAAAGGAATGGCTTCTCAAGCAAATCTGCGCGCATACGATTGGAATAGTGACGGTAATGAAGTAACACTAGCTGCAGCAAATGGTCTTTTGGTTTCGAATCATTCCTATGGTGCGGACCCCGATTTTGTCTCTCTTGCGGACTGGGGACGATATGATGGAGAAGCAAAATTCTTTGATAATGTCATGTTTAATGCGCCTTATTACCAGTTTGTAAATTCTGCAGGTAATTCGCGAAATGGAGGTTACAATGACGAAAAACAAGGTTACGATTTGTTGTCAGGAAAAAGTACATCGAAGAATGGAATTATCGTAGCTGCAGTCAATCAAGTGAGTAATTATACCGGTCCAAGTAGCGTTGTCATGTCAGGTTTTAGTAGTTACGGACCAACAGATGACGGCAGAATTAAGCCCGATATTTGCGGAAAAGGAGTAAACGTAAGATCATCTACGTCAAATACTGACAATTCTTACAGTAGTTATAGTGGTACATCGATGTCGTCTCCAAACGTTGCGGGAACTTTATTACTATTGCAGCAGCATTATAAAAATGTGAAAGGTGGATTTATGAGAGCCGCTACTTTGCGTGGACTTGCTATTCATACCGCGGATGAAGCAGGAACTGCTCTTGGACCCGACTATCGCTTTGGTTGGGGTTTACTTAACGCTGAAAAAGCAGCCGTTTTAATTACCAATGAAGGAACCCAATCGTACATGCAGGAAAATATCTTGCAGAATGGAAAATCTTACTCTTTTGACATCAACCCAATCAACGCGACACAACCCATAGTTGCAACTATTTGTTGGACAGATCCAGCTGGAATTGTGCAACAAAGTAATCAAATTGATTTGTCTACTCCAGCATTAGTCAATGACTTGGATATTAGAATTACTAAAGGAAACGAAGTTAACTTTCCATGGAAATTAAACCCTATTGAAGTCGATGAGCCTGCAACCAAAGAAGATAACAAGGTTGACAATGTTGAAAAAATAGAAATCGCTAATCCCGCTGGAACCTATACGGTCACCGTTACGCATAAAGGGAATTTAGTAAATAATTTACAGCATTACTCTTTAATAATAAGCGGCGTTACTGCAAATCAAATGCTATTAACATCAGATAGCAGTTTAATAAACCGAAATTGCGTTGGTGCTAACGAATCTGCTTATACTTTTCAACTCGATACACCAGATGCATTTTCAGAAACGGCTACTTTCGAAATACTCGGTTTGCCTGCAGGTGCAAGCGCAACTTTTAGTCCATCAACGCTTTCAGCTTCTGGAACTGGATCAGTACTTATTTCAGGATTGACTGCTACTCAAGTAGGCAATTATCTTTTAACACTTC
>JBIKRP010000374.1:0-2795 GCA_044349145.1 Flavobacterium sp. | reverse complement strand
TGAAGATCTTCGTCCGTTTAAAGACTCAGATTATATCATTGCTTGCGACGGCATTAACAGCCCAATTCGCGATCAAAACGCCAAGGATTTTGGAACGAAAGTTTCGCTTCAAAAAAACAAATTTGTTTGGCTAGGATCGACAAGACCGTTGGATGCTTTTACTTATTTTTTCAAAAATACAATTCACGGTACAATAGTCGCGCATACCTACCAGTACCAAGAAGGTATGAGTACATGGATTTTCGAATGCTCGGAAAATACGTGGACCAACGCAGATTTTGAAACGACAGACGAGAAAGACACCATCAACAAATTATCTGAAATTTTTGCCGAAGAATTGGAAGGTCATCCTTTGATTTCAAACAAATCTCATTGGAGACAATTTCCGCATGTGACAAACGAGAAATGGTACAAAGGAAATATTGTACTTCTTGGTGACGCAAAAGCAACTGCCCACTACTCTATCGGTTCAGGGACGAAGTTGGCAATGGAATGTGCCATTGGCTTAGCAGATTCCATCATCGAATTTAAAACCAATAAAGCCAAAGTATTTGCGCAATATGAAAAGTTGCGCAGAAATCGCGTGGAGATGATTCAACATGCTGCCAATGTTTCCTTAGATTGGTTTGAAAATATGGATCGCCATATTCATCATGATTTTATGCAATTTGCCTTTGGTGTGATGACCCGATCTAAGAAAGTGACATACGAAAATTTAGCTTTGCGTGATCCTTCATTTACGGATAAAGTACTCACGGAATTCAATTGTAGCATTGGGAATTTTAAAGTAAAAACTCCTGCTGCTTTTACGCCTTTTGAGTTGCGGGATATGCGTTTGATTAATCGAATTGTCATGTCTCCGATGGGGCAATATGCCGCTGAGAACGGATTGGTTAACAATTGGCATTTGGTGCACTACGGCGCACGCGCAACGGGAGGTGTTGGATTAATTCTAACCGAAATGACTGCAGTGTCCCATACAGGGCGCATCACTTTAGGTTGTGCGGGAATATGGTCTGAGGAACAGGCGTATAAATGGAAGAAAGTAGTAAACTACGTTCATAAATACAGCAAATCAAAAATTGCAATTCAATTGGGACACTCCGGCAGAAAAGGTTCTGTCAATGTGCCTTCCGTAGGCAAAGATATTCCACTTGCCAATGGTGGTTGGGATTTGATTTCAGCATCACCCATTCCATTTAATTCAGCAATGGCAACACCAAGAGAAATGACCTTGTCAGACATGGATACTGTCATTTCTGAATTTGTCAATGCAACCATCAATGCAGACGAAGTTGGATTTGACATGATTGAATTGCAGGCTCACCATGGATTTTTGTTAGCGTCATTTCTATCTCCATTAACAAACATTCGAACCGATGAATTTGGTGGCAGTATTCAAAATAGAATCAAATTTCCTTTGGAAGTTTTTAAAGCAATGCGTGAAGTTTTTACAGAAACCAAACCAATGTCTGTTCGAATTTCTGCTTCTGATTGGGTCAAAGACGGTATTTCAGAAGAAGATGTGATTTATATCTGTAATGCTTTTAAAGAAGCAGGTACTGATATCATCAACGTATCGACAGGAAATACAGTCGAAAATCAACAACCGCACGTAGGTCGTATGTGGCAAACACCATTCTCTGATTTGGTTCGAAATACCGTTCACATTCCGACAATAACAACAGGTTACATTCAAAATATAGATCAAATCAATACGATTTTGTTGAATGGCAGAGCAGATTTGGTAGCCTTAGGTCGACCGTTACTGCTTGATGCGAATTTTGTTCGACGTGCAGAAGCCTATGAGCAATTTCAACCTTCAGATATTCCAAATCAATATGTAGCTGGTGTGTCGCATCTGTTTCCCTATGAAGCAGCCGAAAGGAAAGCTGTTGAAGGAATGAAGAAAGCACTCAAACCAGAAACGCACAAAAAGAAGTAAAACAAAAACAGTGTCTTGGCACCCTTGCGACGGAAATGAAACATTTTGAAGATAATTTCGCACACGAACACCTTCCCGCTCTAGAGCTTCAACCTGAGTACATTTTTGATTTTCCGGAATTCCAACAGCCGGAAATGTTGAATTGCGTCGAAAGATTACTCGACCATCATATCAACTCTGGACACGGAAAAGACATTTGTTTGCGAACTTTTGATACCACTTGGACCTATCTTGAATTATACGATAAAGCCAATCAAATTGCGCATGTCTTAGTTGAAGATCTGCATCTAAAATCGGGTAATCGCGTCCTAATTCGTTCCGCCAACAACCCGATGATGGTGGCGTGTTGGTTTGCGATTCTTAAAGCTGGTGGCATTGTAGTGGCGACGATGCCTCTGCTGCGCGCGAAAGAATTAACAACGATTATTGATTGTGCCAAAATATCTCATGCTTTGTGTGATAAAGAATTAGCTGATGAAATGAATTTGGTTGAATCTGATTTTCTCAAGGAAGTGTGCTTCTACCGAGATGCTAGCTTAGAGCAATTGATGCAATCCAAACCCAAAACATTCACCAATTACCATTCGAAATCGGATAGCATCGCCTTAATTGGCTTTACATCCGGAACGACTGGATTGCCCAAAATGACATCGCATTTCCATGCAGACATTCTCAATATTTGCGAAGCTTTTCCGCCGTATTCTCTGCAACCCAATGCTGACGATATCTTTATTGGAAGTCCACCTATTGGATTTACGTTTGGTTTAGGCGGCTTAGTGTTGTTCCCTATGTATTTTGGAGCGTCCTCTTTTTTAATCGAAAAACCGAGTCCTGACGCATTGTTACAACC
>JBIKRP010000373.1:0-2797 GCA_044349145.1 Flavobacterium sp. | reverse complement strand
TGTGGTTTAATACCGATTGGTATATAGGTAGTTTGAACTTCATTATTTACCAATTCTTGTCTTTTGTGACAAACTACGCATTGTGCTTCTGAAGGAATTCTGTATTCAGTGCTTCTTAGTTGGTTGTTTTCATCCATCCAAGATACAGGCGTAAAACTTCCTTCCAAGCTAAAAAATGCTTCGGTTTGCTCGTCGTTCCAGACATAATCGGCAAATATCCAACCTGTTGATTTTCGAATCATTAAGCGTGTTTCAATGATTCGCGTTGTATTGTTTGGCAACACATTATCGTAGTAAAAGGTTTTTATTAGCACTGCTCCAATCGGCAATTCAAGTACTTTGTTATCTCCATTGTAGGTTGCTTTGGTTCCTTTTGGCATCCAAACAAATCGTTTTTTATGAGCATAGTCGGAAAATAAAGAGCTTGCAGGTTCGTATGGAATCACTCTGTAACCCGGTTTTTGGTCTTTCATAGCACCAACAAAGAATTTGTAATCGGATAATCTGGGAAAAGGAGTTTGCGCTAAATCGAATCGAATTGGACCACTTACAGTCGAACCATTTCTCCTGTAGGCGGAATCAGCAGTGTCAATATAATCATCATCCTCGTTTTTTGAGCACGAAAGAATTAAAATTGTTAATGAAATTAGGCAAAAAGCAATTGGGTAAGATCGTTTCATTTCTAAAAATAATAAGAATCAAAAATAACCACTACTAACCGACTAAAATATTTTTAAAACAAAGGGCTACTTTTAACAGTAAGCCCTTTTTTTTCATACTTTTTGTGTGCAAAAACCAAAAGTAATGAGTTGTAAAGATATTGAAAAAAAGTTTGTCGGTCAGCCGATTTTTAAACAACTAATCGATTTCATTCCAAAAAACAAGTTTGATATTCTTGCGCAAAAACATCAAACCGACCGTTATTACAAGTCATTCTCAGCTTGGACACAACTTGTAACGATGCTTTTCGGAGTTTTTAGTCGTTGCGATTCTATGGGTGAAATTTGCGATGGAATGTTAGCCATGCAAGGAAAATTGAATCATCTTGGTTTGAGTTCTTCTCCAGCCAAAAGCACTGCTGGCGATGGCTTACGTGAAAGAGATAACGAATTTTTCAAAGATTTTTACTTTATGCTCCTAAAACACTTCGAACCCCTTTTGTCGGTCAGTCGAATTGACAAGATTTCATTCGACAAACTTTATATTTTCGATTCCACCACCATTCGTTTGTTTTCACAAATAATGAAAGGTGTTGGTCGTAATCCAAAAGGAGAAGGCAAAAAGAAAGGAGGACTAAAAGTTCATATGCTAATAGATGCACATTCGGACACCCCAACTTTTGTGAAGATTAGCGAAGCAAAATCGCATGACAAGAATTTTATTCAATACCTAAATCTTCCTGCCCATAGCATGATTGTGTTTGATAGGGCTTACAATCATTATCTTCAATTTGCAAAATTCACCCAAAAACAAATCAATTTTGTGTGCCGATTAAAGAAAAACGCAGTGTATGAAGTAGTTCAAGAATTATTTTGCCAAACACAGACCGACACAGGGTTTGGGGTGCTAAAAGAAGAACATATTCACTTGAAATATACTGATGAAAAACAAGAAAAAAACCTTTGTTTACGCAAGGTTACTTACCGAGATAACAAAGGTAGAATCTACGAATTTATTACCAATAACTTTGAAATCAGCAATGATGAAGTGGCTTTGGTTTATAAAATTCGTTGGCAAATTGAATTGCTTTTCAAAAAATTGAAGCAAAACTTCCAACTTCACTATTTTTATTCAGAGACTGAAAACGGAATAAAAACCCAAATTTGGATTACTCTTATTGCTCAATTGCTTCTGATGGCTCTAAAAACAAAATCTGAAACAAAAAAAGCATTTTCAACAGTAGCTGCACTTATAAGAATACATCTGATAAGCAATCTTGAAGTGTTTTGGGTAATCGAAAACAGCCGAAGGACTTATACAAAACGACAAAAAAGAAAAAAACCTCCATCATTTCAAACAGAATTATTCTGAAAATAGAGGGAGGTAGGTTTTGAACTTTAAAAGAACATCCTTGTAAATAAAGGGATGCAGGAGTTTTTTTGCCTATTTTTTACTTTAGTCGTTTAGTAGTGATTTTAAATGATAACAGAATTGTTTTCAACATTAAAGGAAACCATTTCAGATTGGTTGTAAGGATAAATTATGATTACCAAATGGTTTGGATTCGATTTATTGGAACGCATGCAGCATATGACAAAATAAAAGCTAACGAAATTTAAAAGCTATGGAGATTAAACCTATTAAAACAGATAAAGATTATAATCAAGCTCTTGAAAGACTTGAAACAATTTTTGACGCAAAAAAAGGTTCGCCTGAAGGTGACGAACTTGAAGTTCTTGGAATTTTGGTTGACCAATATGAGAATGACCACTTCCCTATCGGATTGCCTGATCCAATTGAAGCAATCAAATTCAGAATGGAACAAATGGGTTATAATCAAACTGATTTAGCTAACATTATTGGCTTAAAAAGTCGCGCAAGTGAAATACTAAATAAGAAAAGAAAATTATCGTTGGAAATGATTCGTCAATTGCATGACAGATTAAATATTCCAACTGATGTACTTATCCAAATTTATTAAGAGGCACAATCGCTAACAGCCGTCAAACCCGATCACCGCTACCCGCTGCGCAAAGTCTCCCGACTCATATCTTTGTAGTAGTAAATCATTTAACAAATAAACAAGGATGTAACTTGTTCTCCCGACAGATACGTATTAACGATATTGACGCAAAGG
>JBIKRP010000046.1:0-9776 GCA_044349145.1 Flavobacterium sp. | reverse complement strand
TTCCAGCATTGACCGGAATGGTTGGGTTTTGGGCGACGTTGTCCTTAAACATTCCAGATTTTACGCGTTATGCCACTTCTCAAAAAGCACAAATAAACGGTCAAATGTATGGTTTGCCAACCTCGATGACGATGTTTGCTTTTGTAGGCGTAGTAGTGACTTCTGCCACCACGATTGTGTTCGGGACAACTATTTGGGATCCTGTGGTTTTGGCTGGAAAATTCGATAGTAAACTATTGGTAAGTGTCGCAATGATTGCCGTGGCTATTTCAACGCTAGCAACGAATATTGCCGCAAATATTGTTAGTCCAGCAAATGATTTCGCTAATTTATCTCCTTCAAAAATCGACTTCCGAAAAGGCGGTTACATCACAGGAATAATTGGTATTTTAATATTTCCTTGGAAATTAATTGCAGATCCAACAGGTTATATTTTTACTTGGCTCGTGGGCTATTCTAGTTTGTTGGGACCAGTTGGCGGCATCATGATTGTCGATTATTATTTCATCAGAAAACAAACGTTGATTGTTGATGATTTATACAATTCAAAAGGAATTTACAGCTTTTCTAGCGGTTTTAATACCAAAGCAATTTGGGCGTTACTCCTCGGCATTGTCCCGAATGTCCCCGGATTCTTACTCACCATAAAATTAGTTGACAACACGGTTTTTCCAGCATGGATTTCTAGTTTGTACAGTTATGCATGGTTTGTTGGTTTCGGCATTAGCGGATTCATCTATTGGATTTTAATGAAGAAAAAATAAAATTATGTTGAACGTTAAATGTTGAAGGCTAAATGAGAACCCATTCAACATTCAACATTCAACATTCAAAATAAAGAAACATGAGTATTTTAATTAAAAACGGAAGAATCATAACAGCCACAGACGATTATATGGCTGATATTTTTATAGAAGGAGAAACCATTTCACAAATTGGTAAAAACCTAAAAGTCAATGCCGATCAAGAAATTGACGCGGCAGGAAAGTTGGTTATGCCCGGCGGAATTGATCCACACGTGCATCTCGACATGCCCTTCATGGGAACTTACAGCAGTGACAATTATGAAACCGGAACGCGTGCCGCACTTTATGGCGGAACAACAACCGTAATCGATTTCATTCTGCAAACCCAAGGCAAAAGTCTGCAGTCTGCTTTACAAGAATGGAAAGGCAGAAGCGACAACAACGCCGTTGGAGATTATAGTTTCCACATGGCAGTGACCGATTTTAATGATGACACCAAAAAAGAAATTCAACATTTTATAGAAGTTGAAGGTATCACGTCTTTCAAAACTTTTATGGCCTATAAAGGCGCATTGATGATAGACGACAGACAGATGGTGGGTTTGATGCAAGAAGTGAAGAAGCATGGTGGATTAATCAACGTCCACGCAACGAACGGCGACATGATTGATTTCCTCATCGCTAAACATAAATCAGAAGGAAAGCTGTCGCCATTATATCATTATTTATCGCAACCCGAAGTAACTGAAGCGGAAGCGAGTAGTCGTTTTGCGGATTTGGCTGATTATACGGGATGTCCAGGCTATATTGTTCATCTAACTTGCGAAGGCGCTTTGAATGCCGTTCGATTCGCCACAAGAAGAAACCAACATGTATTTGTAGAAACTTGTATTCAGTATCTCATTTTAGATGCAAGTTTATACGAGCAAAATTTTGAAGGAGCCAAATGGGTAATGTCGCCGCCACTGCGTGAAAAGAAAGATCAAGAAACGCTCTGGGCTGGACTTAATCAAGGCTTGGTGAATGTGGTCGCAACAGACCATTGTCCATTTATGTGGGAACAAAAACTCATGGGGAAAGACGACTTTTCAAAAATTCCAAATGGTCATCCAGCTATTGAAAACAGAATGGAATTGCTTTTTAGCGAAGGGGTGAATAAAGGTCGAATTTCTTTAAATAAATACGTTGAGGTTGCAAGTACCAATGCCGCGAAAATCTTCGGCATGTTTCCAAAAAAGGGAACGATTGCCATCGGAAGTGATGCTGATATTGTGCTTTTTGATCCAAATGAAAAACACACACTTTCCGCCAAAACCCATCATATGAATGTCGATTACAGCGGTTATGAAGGTTGGGAAGTCAAAGGAAAAGTAAAAACCGTTTTGCTTCGAGGTCAAGTTGTCATTGATAATAATGAATGCAAAGTCTCGAAAGGTTACGGACAGTTTGTGAAACGAAATAAAGTAGACGGAAAGATCTAATTATGATGAATGTTAAATGTTATGCTAAATGGAACGCATAATTCAACATTCAACATTCAACATTCAAAATAATAAAAAATGGCAAGAATAGTAAAATCAGGGCTAATCCAATTGAGTTTAGCCAAAACAGAAGGCGAAGGCACCATTGCAGAAATCATGCAAGCGATGGAAGCGAAGCACATTCCGTACATCGAAGAAGCCGGAAAACAAGGCGTTCAAATTCTCTGCTTTCAGGAGATTTTCAACACACCGTATTTCTGTCCAGGTCAAGATAGCGCTTGGTATACCTCGGCTGAAAGTGTCCCGGGTCCAACGACTGAAAGAATGCAAGTCTATGCCAAGAAATATGACATGGTCATTATTGTTCCCGTTTACGAAAGAGATCAAGCCGGAGTTTTATACAATACTGCTGCAGTCATCGATGCCGATGGAACTTATTTAGGAAAATACCGCAAAAATCACATTCCACAAACCGGTGGATTTTGGGAGAAGTTTTTCTTCAAACCTGGAAATTTAGGCTATCCTGTTTTTCAAACCAAATATGCAAAAGTCGGCGTGTACATTTGTTATGATCGACATTTTCCGGATGGCGCACGATGTCTCGGATTGAACGGAGCTGAAATTGTCTATAATCCATCAGCGACCACCGTTGGGCAATCTCAAAATCTTTGGAAATTGGAGCAGCCGGCTCACGCGGTCGCCAACGGTTATTTTATGGGCTGCATCAACCGTGTTGGTATCGAAAAACCATGGAATCTCGGACGTTTCTACGGGACATCTTATTTTGTAAATCCACTGGGTGAGATTTTTGCTTGCGCGTCGGAAGACAAAGACGAATTGCTCGTTGCCGAATTTGATTTGGATTTAATCGAACAAATTAGAAGCAAATGGCAATTTTATCGCGACCGCAGACCGGAGACGTACGGTGAAATTGTAGCACCTTAATTAGTAATTATGTTAAATGCTAAATGTTGAATGAAAAAACTTAATAGACAACATGCAACATTCAAAATTCAAAATTTAAAATAATAAAAGTATGAGTATAAAAAACAACCGTTTAACCCAAGGGGAATACCAAGAAAAATTCGCAGATATTCACCCTCCATTCGAAACACCAGACGCCGCTCTTGTAGAAGCAAATCGCTGTTTGTTTTGCTACGATCCGCCTTGTATGAAGTCGTGTCCAACATCGATCAATGTCCCGAAATTTATAAAGCAAATTGCAACGGAAAATTTGAAAGGTTCGGCACATACGATTTTTTCTTCCAATATCATGGGCGCCGGATGTAGTAAAGTCTGTCCGGTAGAAAAATTATGTGAAGGTGCTTGTGTATATAACTTAATGCACGAAACACCCATTCACATTGCCAAATTACAACGCTATTCGACCGAAAAAGCGATGGCAAACAAATGGCAACTATTCGAAAGAAAACCTTCCACAGGAAAACGCGTTGCCATCATTGGAGCTGGTCCAGCAGGACTAAGTTGCGCACACACCTTAAGCCGAGAAGGAATTGACGTTACGATTTACGAAAAAGAAAGCAAAGGTGGTGGACTAATGACCTACGGAATTGCAGCTTACAAAGTCACACCGGAGTTTTGCGAAGATGAGGTAAATTATATTACATCAATCGGTGGCATCAATATCAAATACAATCAAGAGTTAGGGAAAAATATTTCTGTAGAAGAATTGCAGCGCAACTATGACGCGGTTTATCTCGCATTTGGTGTTGGTTTAGCGCGTCAGTTATACATTCCAGGTGAACATCTGGAAGGCGTTGAAGATGCCATCAAATTTATCTACGAATTGCGAAATAATGACTTTTCTAAAATCGCAGTAGGTGATAAAGTAGTCGTAATCGGAATGGGTATGACCGCTATCGATGCCGCAACTCAAGCCAAAAGATTGGGCGCTTCGGATGTGACGTTGGTCTACAGAAGAACACAAGATGAAATGCCTTGCACGGAACATGAACTTAACATCGCGAAATTAGACGGGTGCAAAGTCATTTGGTTGGCGGCGCCGAAAGAAGTTAAAGGCGACAATGGTAAAGCTACCCATTTAATTTGTGATGTGATGAAGTTGGGAGAACCTGATTCTAGCGGAAGAAGAAGCCCAATCGTTTCTGGAGAAACATTCACTTTAGAAGTCGATATGGTCATCAAAGCGGCAGGTCAAATGCCTTTCCAGACTTTAGTCAACGAAAATAATATCGAAAACAATAATGGTAAAATTTCCGTTTCTGGAAAATCATCCACCAAGATAGCTGGCGTTTTTGCCGGAGGCGATTGTGTCAACGGAGGAAGAGAAGTCGTAGATGCCGTACAAGCCGGAAAAGACGGAGCCGCCGCTATTGTAAAACATCTTTTTGGACCGGCATATATTTTGGAATCCGAATTGAAACCAACTTTTAACAACTAATTTTAAGAATCATGGCAGATATATCAACCGATTTTTTAGGCATAAAATCACCCAATCCATTTTGGTTAGCCAGTGCGCCACCAACGGATAAATTCATCAACGTAGTCCGTGCTTTTGAAGCAGGCTGGGGCGGTGTCGTATGGAAAACGTTAGGGTCGCAAGTCAAAAATGTTTCCTCTCGTTATTCTTCGGTAAATTACGGAGGAAAGCGAATGATGGGTTTCAATAACATCGAATTAATCAGCGACAGACCTTTAGACATCAACCTTCGCGAAATTACCGAAGTGGTCAAAATGTTCCCAGACCGCGCGATGATTGTTTCCTTAATGGCAGACAACGACCGAAAGTCTTGGCATGAACTCATCATGAAATGCGAAGATGCCGGAGCGATGGGATTTGAACTCAATTTTGGTTGTCCACACGGAATGACCGAAAGAGGTATGGGAGCTGCGGTAGGACAAGATCCGGAAATTGCCAAAATGGTAGTCGAATGGGTTATGGAAAAAGCTACGATTCCCGTCATCACAAAATTAACGCCTAACGTGCATTCAGTGGTTCCAACGGCTCGTGGCGCAGTAGAAGGAGGAACCAATGCGTTGAGTTTAATCAATACCATTCAAAGCGTTACAGGCGTCGATTTAGACACGTTAGTTCCGAATCCTTATGTCGCAGGGAAAAGCGTTTTCGGCGGCTATTGCGGTCCAGCGGTAAAACCTATTGCTTTAAAAATGTTGACGACTGTGGCACAAGATCCAATCGCATCACGAGTTCCAGTTTCTGGAATTGGCGGCGTAAGTACTTGGAAAGACGCCGTCGAGTTTATGCTTCTCGGCGCCACTTCTGTTCAAGTTTGTACCGCCGCAATGACCCATGGTTTCCGAATTGTAGAAGACATGTGCGAAGGACTCAACAATTGGATGGACGAAAAAGGCTATCAAAAAACTACCGACTTCATCGGAAAATCCGTGGAGAAAATCACGCACTGGGAAGATTTAGATATCAATTACCATCACATTGCGAATATCGATCAGGAAAAATGCATCCACTGTGGATTGTGTTTCATCGCTTGTGAAGACACGTCGCACCAATCCATCAATGTCGAAAGAGGAAATCCATATAACAATTACACCATCAAAGAAGAAGAATGCGTGGGTTGTAATTTGTGCAAATTGGTGTGTCCAGTCGACAATTGCATCACCATGGAAGTTCATCGTGTTGCCCCAGAATATGTCAATTGGAAAGATTGGCAGGCGCGCGGTTTACCGTTAAACGATCATTAATTTTTGAGCGTGACCCGAAAAGGGTCGGGCTTTCCGCAGTATCTTTTTTGTTTGTCACCCTGAGGTAGTTTATGCTGAGCGCAGTCGAAGGGCAGTCGAAGGGCTTTTCATTAACAAAAAAGGATACTTGCTGCAATCCCTCACGCGCAGTTGAACCACAACAAAGTATAGCATGAAAATAAACGCAACTCGACTTCAAAGTCACTTCGAAGCCATGAGCCTCATCGGTAAAATTGGCGAAACCGGAACCTGCAGACCAGCGCATACGGAATTGGAAAAACAAGGATTCGAAATCGCAGCCTCGTGGATGCAAGAAGCGGGAATGACCACCAGAATCGATAACTTCGGAAATCTCATCGGACGACTCGAAGGAAAAAACCCAACGCTTCCTGTGCTTATGATGGGCTCGCACCTCGATTCGCAACCCTACGGCGGAAGATTTGATGGCGTAGCAGGTGTACTTTGCGCCATCGAAGTCGTCAAAACCTTAAATGATAACGGCATTGCTCCAGAACGTCCGATTGAAGTGATTTCCTTTGCTGACGAAGAAGGTTGGCGGTTCAATAAAGGACTTTTCGGCTCCCGTGGCATTCTCGGAAAACTTGAAGAAGGTGAATTGCAACGGGCAGATAAAGATGGCATTACTCGCGAACAAGCGCTTAAGGATTTTGGTTGCGATATTACCAGATTCAAAGATTCTGAGTACCAACCGGGAAGCATTTTTTGCTTTCTAGAATTACATATAGAACAAGGTCCAGTGCTCGATATTGCCAACAAACCCATTGGGGTTGTATCTGGAATTTCAGGCCCGCTTTGGTGGACAGTCAAACTCAAAGGAATGGCAGGTCACACGGGTTCTGTTCCGATGCCCATCAGAAAAGATGCGCTAATGGGCGCTGCTGAAATTATTGTAGCCGTCAATGAAATTGCGACACAGATTCCAGGCGCTCCAACAGTAGGAACGGTTGGAACCATTCAAGTTTTTCCAGCCTCAAGAAATATCATTCCGGAAGAAGTGATATTCACTGTCGATTTGCGTGACATCGATCTCGAAAGAAGAAACCGTTACGAGAAACAACTCCGCGAACGGATCGAAACCATTACCCAAAAACACCAACTTACATATTCTATTTCAGAAGATACCAAAAGCGATCCGCGCTATTGTGCCGATTGGATTAAAGAGATCATTCATCAAGAATGCGAGACCTTACAATTGGATGCGCCTGAACTCATGAGTGGGCCTTTTCATGACGCTTTAGCCTTGTCGTACGCTTGCGACTACGGGATGATTTTCGTGCGTTGCAAAGACGGCATCAGCCATAATCCATTGGAGTATTCTTCGTACGAAGATTTGGCTTTGGGTGCTAATGTGATGTTGGGAACTGTTGTTGGTATTCTAAAGAAATAAAAGTCATACCCTTTTTTGGGCGTGTCACCACTTCCGCGTGCTCCAGTGCTGTCGGGCTATGCGTTTCAAGTCCTCGTTGCGCGAGCTCCACTGTGGGCTTTTCACTACACACGAGCGATAGCGAATTGGCGAAGCAATCCCTCACGCAAACCTGCATCCAATCAAACTATCGTTTCAAAGAAAAATGCGATTTAAAAGTATTTGAAGATTTGGTATTCGGATCAAAATAATCTACTGTAAACCAATAATCAGTAGCGGGCAATTCATACCCATTCATCGTTCCGTCCCAACCTGTTCCTCGTGGACTAATTTCTTTGATAAATTTTCCATATCGATCGAAGATGAAAATACTAACGACCTCTTGGTCTTCAAGATCCCAAATATTCCATGTGTCATTATAGGTATCTCCATTTGGGGTAAAGAAATGCGGATAATTGAGAATATAAACTACTCCGTTGAGGTCGGTACATCCTTCATTGTCCTTGACGTTTATTGTATGCAATCCACTAGGAACATTGTAGAACACGTTTGAATTTTGAAAGGCACCCGAATCCAACTGATACTGAAATGGCCCTGTTCCTGAAGGAGTATTTACAATGATATAAGGATAATCTTCAAAAGCATCCGTGACAGTAGTGGTAAATGAATCTGCAATTATTGAAGAAGTCATTGTTCCAAATACTTCATTTGAAATACAGCCGGTTGCAGTATTGGTCGCAATTACTGAGTATTCGCCTGCTTCTGAAGCAGCTAGCGTTGTGCTGGTTTCACCTAGAATTGTAGTTCCTTCAAAAAACCATTGAAAATCATGAGACGAATCACCCAATCCTGAATTGAAAACGAACGGCTGAGCCGCTGTGCCTGTTGCTAATTCAATACAAATTGCACCGTTGCTCAAGGTAGGTTTAGGAAGCGGTCTAACATTGACTGCGACATATGCTGCGTTTCCAATACAACCATTCAATGATGGCGTCACCGTATAAATGGCATTGCCACCATTAGTAGAACTTAGCGTTTGATTAATGCTATTTCCCGATCCGCTAGTGGCGCCAGTTACACCACTCTGACTTACGGTCCATGTGAAATTTGTGCCTGACGCTGTTGCCGTCAATAGTACATTTGAAGTTTCATTACTACAAATGATGTTGATGCCCGAGTTGGTTAATTGTGGTGTTGGAGTAACGGTAATTTGTCGATCGACCGTCGCATTCGGACAACCTCCAGTTCCGAGAATTGTATAGGTTATGGTCGCAATTCCAGGTGAAATACCGACAACAATTCCTGTTAGTGGGGTCACTGTCGCAACCAATGGATTAGTGGAAGTCCACGTACCGCCCGGAATAGTTGGCGAAAAATTTCTTGTATTGCCTTGACAAACGGTTTGAATTCCACTTAAAGTTCCAGCGATAGGTTGAGCAGTTATTGTTACAGTAGCCATCGAACTATCAACAATACAAGGCGCTACTCCGTTTAGTGTATAAATAAAAGTACTAGTTGTAGCACCTACAGCTGGAATAAAAGTTCCCGAAGTTGCACTAAAAGTTCCGCCAGTTCCAGAAGTTCTAGTCCACACACCACCAGTTTGCTCACCTGTAATTAATGAAAACAAATTGATGGAGGCAGTATTCGTTTCGCAGACAGAAGTACTGCCATCCACACCTGCGTTGGATTGCGGATTAATTGTAATAGTTGCGATAGAAGTATCATTCACACAAGGTGCTGCACCCGTAAGCGTATACGTAAAAGTTGAAGAGGAAGCCCCCAAAGCTGGCACAAAAGTACCTGCTGTGGCATTGAAAGTTCCACCTGAACCGGAAGTTCTAGTCCAAACTCCTCCAGTTTGCTCGCCAGTTATTAAGGAAAACAAATTGAGGGAAGCGACAGACGAATCACAAACAGTCACATTGCCATCCGCGCCTGCATTAGGTTGTGGATTAATAGTAATAGAAGCGAGTGAAGTATCATTTAAACAAGGCGCTACACCACTCACGGTATAAGTAAAAGTTGAAGAGGAAGCACCCACCACTGGCACAAAAGTTCCCGTAGAGGCATTGAAAGTTCCGCCAGCTCCGGACGAGCGTGTCCAGACACCGCCAGCTTGTTCCCCTGAAATCAAAGAAAATAAATCAACAATGGCGATTGAAGATTCGCAAATTATGGTACTACCATCTGAGCCTGCATTGGGTTGAGCAATTATGGAGATAGTTGCTAACGATGTATCATTTGTGCAAGGCGCCACGCCACTCACAGTATAAGTAAAAGTAGAAGAGGAAGCGCCCACCGCCGGCACAAAAGTTCCAGAAGCAGCATTGAAAGTTCCACCGGCACCAGAAGTTCTAGTCCACACCCCACCAGCTTGCTCTCCCGTGATTAAAGAAAACAAATCAATCGAAGCGATAGAAGAATCACAAACAGTCACACTACCGTCAACACCTGCAT
>JBIKRP010000045.1:0-9832 GCA_044349145.1 Flavobacterium sp. | reverse complement strand
CTTTCTGAATATGAAGTTTACATCCAAAATTCATCAGCTTTAAATAAGCGCATGATGAACATGCTGATCGAGCGCCTTAAAAGTCAAGTTCAACTTTTTGAAACGGTATTAAACAATTAAGGTTGATTTTGACCAGTTACCCCTAAAATACTGGATTTTTTTGCTTTTATCAGGGCAATCTGCGACAAACTTTTAAACAAATCTGATTAGGTATTGCCCTTATATTTTAATGTTTTCACAAATTATTGGAATCAATTCAAACATTCTCGCAATTGTTTGCTAAAACGAAACATTTCAAGTCAATTATTGAATATTTTTACTATAATTGTTTTAGATAATTATTACAAAGCAAGCAATCCAAATTGCTATTGAAAATTCTAATTAAATATTATAGTAAGTCCAATATATGAAAGAAGAATACTTCAAATGGTACTCACCAAATCTCAACCGAGAAATGGAAATGTTAGTTTTTGGTCATGCGGGTTACCCCGTTATTTTGTTTCCCACGTCTATGGGAAGTTATCATGAAAATAAAGATCAAGGCTTAATTGGTTCTGCAAAATGGTACCTTGAACAGGGTTTAATTCAAATATTTTGCCCAGGAAGTATCGACAAAGACAGTTTTTATAACAAAAACATCCATCCTTATCACCGCATTCAAAACCATGTTTGGTATGACAAAATGATTTGTCACGAAATCGTCGAGCGAGTCAAGAATAATACTTATTCAGGTAAAGTAGCAGTTGCAGGCTGCAGCTTTGGAGGCTATCACGCAGCAAATTTTGCTTTTAGACATCCTGGGTATGTGAGCCATATGTTTTCAATGAGCGGTGCCTTTAGCATCAAGAGTTTTATGGACGGTTACCACGATGAAAACGTTTACTATAATAGTCCAGAAGATTACCTTCATGGTTTAAATGACCGCGAATTATGGAATATGGATATTATCCTTGGAACATCCAATTGGGATATATGTTTTGATGCCAATTTGAAATTGAGTCGCGTATTGGCGCAAAGAGATATCCCACATTGGCTAGACGTTCGTCAAGATCAAGAACATGATTGGCCAGTTTGGAGACAAATGTTTCCACATTACTTATCAAGAATTAAATTTTTCTAAATATTAAAACTATCGGATATAAAATCGAAGATTTACGAAAACCTAAAAATAATAAAGTCATGAGTATAAAAATTGGAATATTATTCGGAATGGAAGATACCTTTCCTTACGCATTTATTGAAAGAGTAAATTCTAAAAATGAAAAAGGAATTATTGCGGAAGCAGTTTCAATAGATAAAGTTATTCAAAATAAAGGCGGTGAATATGCAGTAATTATCGACCGTATATCGCAAGACGTGCCATTCTATCGGGCATACCTAAAGAACGCAGCATTGACCGGCACTAACGTCATCAACAATCCGTTTTGGTGGAGCGCCGACGACAAGTTTTTCAACAATTGTTTGGCAGATACACTTGGTGTTCCCTTGCCTAATACAGTTATTCTGCCGTCTGCCGAACATCCGACAGACACCACTTCAAAATCATTTCGTAATCTAAAATTTCCAATGGATTGGGATGGAATTTTCCAATACATTGGCTTTCCTGCCTATATGAAACCTTATGCTGGTGGCGGATGGAAAAACGTGTATCGATTAGAGAACAAAGAGGAATTCTGGCAAAAACATCAAGAAACGGGACAACTGGTAATGTTGCTGCAAGAAGAGATTGTTTTTACAGAATATTTCCGTGTGTATTGCCTTGGCGGAAAGGACGTGCATATCATGCAATACGAACCTAGAAACCCGCATCACTTGCGTTATGTAATTGACGGACCTCCAGTTGATAAAAAATTATTGGCCACCGTAAAAGATTACACCATTCGCCTTTGTAAAGGATTAGGCTATGATTTTAACACGGTTGAATTTGCGGTGCGAGACGGAATTCCTTACGCCATTGATTTTGGAAACCCAGCCCCAGATGCGGAATTCACTTCAGTTGGGGCAGATAATTTCGAATGGGTAGTGGAAGCTTCAGCAAAAATGGCAATTGCTGCCGCCAAGAAACAAAAGCCTGGTAAAATGAATTTGACCTGGGGAACTTTTATTAAAGATGCAGCCGCCGAAAAATAGAAAAGAATTGTAATAATACGAATTGCCCTAGCCCGGATAGCAGTGAAAATCCTTTTTGGATGAGCCGAAGCGCAGCGAAGGAAAATCTTCAATGAAGCGCAGCGGAATTGCAAAAAGATTGCAACGGATAGCCGGATTAGCTCCTTAAAATAATATGCAATGAGAAAATTACCTGTTTTTACTCTTGGAGTTGAAGAAGAATATCAAATTATTGATCCACATACGAGAGATTTACGTTCGCATTTATCTAAAATTGTTGATGGTGCCAAAGCGATTCTTAACGAACAAGTGAAGGCGGAGATGCACCAATCGGTGGTTGAAGTGGGCACTAATATTTGTAAGAATGTTCAAGAAGCGGAAAATGAAATCAAATTTCTTCGAAGTAAGATTGTAGAACTAGCAGCCAAACAAGACTTGGTTGTTGGTGGCGCTGGGACACATCCATTTTCGAGATGGCAGGATCAACCGATTACAGACGATCCGCGATACCACAATATTGTGAATGAATTGCAGGATGCAGCAAGATCGAATTTGATTTTCGGAATGCACTGTCACGTAGGTATTGAAAACCGCGAAATTGGGTTACAATTGATGAATCAGGCTTGCTATTTCTTGCCTCATATTTTTGCTTTATCGACCAACTCACCTTTTTGGGAAGGCCGACAAACAGGGTATAAATCTTTCAGAACCAAGGTTTTTGATAAATTTCCAAGAACAGGATTACCAGAGTATTTTGATTCTGTGGCATCATACGACAATTATTTGGAAACCTTAGTCAAAACCAATTGTATTGATAATCCAAAGAAAATATGGTGGGATTTACGATTGCATCCATTTTATGATACGATAGAATTCCGAATTTGCGATATGAGTTTGACCGTCAAAGAAACGATGTGCATTGTGGCCATTATACAAGCCATCGTAGCAAAATTGCACAAATTGACTTTGCATAACATGAGCTACAATATCTACCGAATTGCCTTAATCAAAGAAAATAAATTTAGAGCCGCTCGTTATGGTATTGAAGGAAATATGATTGATTTCGGTTTGCAAAAAGAAGTGGAAACGAAACTTCTAGTAGGTGAATTACTTGACTTTATTGACGATGTTCTCGATGAATTAGGAAGTCGTGAGCAAATTAATTATGTGCATGAAATCATGAAAAACGGAACTGGAGCGGACAAACAATTGGCGGTTTTCAATCAGACTCAAGATTTGTCAAAGGTCGTTGACTTTATAACTTCTGAATTTACTAAAGGATTGTAATAGAAATAATTATATATTTGTACTACCAATTTCTGTTTTTAAACCTAAAAATATGAATGAACATACTATAAAGATTGCTATTTTTGATATGTATAATGGTGAGCCCAATCAAGGCATGCGCTGCATTATAGACATCATAAATCGGTTTAATCAGATTGTAAGTTTTAAGATTTTCGACGTTCGACGAAAATCAGAATTCCCAAATATTAAAGATTTCGATATTTATATTTCAACTGGTGGTCCTGGAAATCCGCTGGAAGGTGATGGAATTTGGGATAAAAGCTACTACGAATTTATTGATCAATTGACCGTTTGGAATACCGAGAATGAGATAAAAAAACATGTCTTGTTCATCTGTCACTCCTTTCAGATGGCTTGTAAACATTTTGGTTTAGCTGAAATTACAAAAAGAAATGACACTTCATTTGGTGTGATGACGGTTCATAAAACGAAAGAAGGATTCAATGATCCACTTTTTGAAGGGTTAGCCGATCCCTTTTACGCAGTCGACTCTAGAGATTACCAAGTGGTTCAACCAAAATTGAGTGTATTCTCTGACCATGGTGCTAAGATCATCTCATTGGAAAAAATTCGGGACCACGTTCAATTTGAAAGAGCAATCATGGCGGTGCGTTTTACTCCTTGTTTTGTAGGAACGCAATTTCACCCAGAAGCAGATCCTTTAAGCTTTATCGCCAACTTGAAAAAGGCAGAAGCTCGCGAGAAAATCATTATCTTAAAAGGCAGAAAGAAATTCAGAAATATGCTAGAAGATTTGTTGGATGAAGATAAAATCTACAAAACAAACGAAACCATAATTCCGAACTTTCTGCGAATTGCTATTAATGACATCTTAAAAACAAGAAAGATACTTTCCAATTAAGTTTTAAAAGGTCAATTAACAATCATTTTTTTTATGCTATTCCATTCGAAGACTATTCGACTCATCTTCTTATTCCATCAACTATGATTTCAAAATACAGACAACTTTTTAACGACAATTTTACCTTAGACAAATACGAGGAATTTCAAGACGATATCGCGGCTGATTTCGACTATTTGCCGACTTTTAGAATGGCAGAAACGCCTTTCTTCATTTCAAAGGAATTAAAATCGCAATTGATGGAAGGTTGTGAAGATGTCATTCGACTCATTCAACAAGATAACTTCAAGCAATTAACAGAGAAATCGCTGGAACTCAACACGAAAGTTCCAAACGAAGACGAACATACTACTTTCCTAGCCATCGATTTTGGAATTTGTGAAGAAGACGGAAAAGTAATTCCAAAACTCATTGAAGTGCAGGGTTTTCCTTCTCTCTTTAATTATCAATTCGTGCTGTATGATAAGTTTAAAAAATTCTATCCTTTTTTAGAAGAGCTCACGCCCTTTATCAATGATATTACTGGTAGCGAGTATCTAAAGATTATTGAAGACGCCATGTGCAACGGTCTTCCAAAAGAAAATGTCATTCTACTCGAAATCGAACCAGAAAAACAAAACACTAAAATTGATTTCTATTACTGTCGAAGATACATCGGAATTCCAATCGTTTGCGTCACCGAATTGATTAAGAAAGACAAACAATTATTCTATAAAAATGAAGCCGGAGCCTTGATTCAAGTAAAAAGAATCTACAATCGTGTCATTTTTGATGAATTGGAATTGCGCAAAGATCTTAAAATGAACTTCAGTTTTTCTGACGATTTAGACGTCGAATGGGCGGGACATCCGAACTGGTTTTTTAGAATTAGCAAGTTTATTTTGCCCATGTTAAAAGGAAAATACTTCATAGAAACCACCTTGCTTAGTGAACTAAAAGAAATTCCAACTGATCTAGAAAACTACGTATTAAAACCGTTGTTCTCGTTTTCGGGTTCCGGTGTGATTTTTCACGTAACCAAAGCAGATATTGAAGCGGTTACCGAAAAAGAACTTTATATTCTGCAGAAGAAAGTCAATTATATTCCCATCGTGCAATCTCCCGACGGAAAAGTTAAGGCAGAAGTTCGCGTGCTTTGTGTGTGGAAAAAAGAAGACAAAGCTCCGACACTATTGTGCAATCTGGTTCGACTGAGCCGAGGCGAAATGATTGGCGTCAAATTCAATAAAGATAAAGACTGGGTTGGTGGGACTTTGGGCTTGTTTGAGAGGTAATTTCGAAGTTCGTTGTTCAATATTCAACATTCATTATTATTTTTTAAGGTTGAATCTTGAAGAACGAATCCTGAATATTGAACAAGTTGCCTAGCCCTGATAGCAGCGATATCCTTTTGTACCGTCGTTCGGTGCAAAAGATTTAGCGAATAGCAGGAATTAGCTCCTGTGAAACCTAATGCAAATGCTTCACTTCCGCTTGTGCCACAACCGTAGCAAAATCTTGCACCAACCGATTCGCGTACTGATCAAGCAAAGACATAACACGCTTTTGCTTATCTGATTTTACGACAAGACCAGCGTGATAATCTAGCGGCACTCGGAAACAAACTTCTTCATCTGCAAACGACGATAAGTCTGGATTTTCATATTTAGACAATGTCAATACAATTCCAGCATATCCTTTTTTCACTTTTGGTAATTTATATTCAATTCCTTTAGCTAAAGCGTTTTCGATGGCAGCCCATTCTGCCCACAAATTAATATCCGAAGCAGAAGCCACCATCTCTGCTAAGTGCGCACCTCCTACTCTAGAGGAAGTTTCTAAGAAATAGATTTTCCCGTCTTCGTCACATTTAATATATTCTGAATGTGCAGCGCCATGTTTCAAGCCAAAACCTTTAATCACTTGCTCATTGACTTTTTTAATCGCCTTGTCATCTTCCGAGTTGTATTCGATATTGGCACTTCTAAAAATACCGCCACCTTGCGAGATTTCCATTGGAGTTGCTAAATATTTCGAAGTGATGCTAAATAGAATTTTTCCATCTAAAATCAAACTATCACAGTGATATACCGATCCAGGACGAAATTGTTCAACTAAATATTTAAAACGGTTGTTGCCCATTTCGTTGATGTGCATCCATAAACTTTCCTTGTCGTGCACTTTAATAATTCCGGATGCAGAAGCTTCAGAACGAGGTTTTAGAACCCAAGGCGCAGGCACCGTATCTGCAAATGTATTGATGTCATGGTCGTTAAATAACGAAGCGAACTTCGGATTTGAAATACCACAACTCTTAGCACGCATGCGCATCGCTAACTTATCACGGAAATAACGACCCGTGGTTTGTCCCATGCCATCTATTCGAAGGTTTTCGCGCAGATAGGCTGCTTTCTCGACATCAAAATCATCCAAAGCCACAATAGCATCGACTTTGTTGTTCTTCATCAAATTACTAACTCCTAATAGAAGATGTTCTAAATTCCAATCGACATCTTGCCCTTCCATAAAGAAAATCTCGTCGATATACTCTACTGGCCACGATTTGTCACGCAGTTTTTCCGAGGTTACTAAATAGACTTTATTACCCAACTTCTTCAAATTGATCAAGAAATCAGATCCTTTGAAGTAGTTGGAAATACAAACGAATGTTTTTGGAGATTTAGTCATAGCTTAAATATTTTCAATAAAATGAGTTAATAAATGCACGCCATAAGCGGTAGCATGTTTACTTTTTGCAAATTCGTCATCACCAAAAGCAACACCGGCAATATCGAGATGCGCCCATGACGTGTGTCCATCAGTGAAATGTTCAAGGAACTTTGCGGCAGAAATTGCACCTGCTACTGGTTTCCCACTATAATTCTTAACGTCGGCAATATCGCTTTCGATATCCGATTTGTAGGCGTCCCACAGCGGAAGTGGCCACAACCGCTCTCCTATTTCATCTCCCGAATGTTGTAATTTTTGTGATAGCGTTTCATCATTCGTAAATAATGCAGCACATTCGTAGCCAAAAGTTCCGACAGAACTCCCAGTTAGCGTTGCAATATCAACTAAAATTTCAGGTTTGTAATTCTTAATCATAAATGACAGTCCGTCAGCCAAGATCAAGCGCCCTTCGGCGTCGGTATCAATAATTTCGATGGTCGAACCGCTATAACTTTTGATGACATCGCTCGGCAAGAATGATTTGCTATCGACAGCATTTTCACAGCAAGGAACAATCGCTGTTACGCGAATTGGTAATTGCAAGTCCGCTACCAATTGCATCGCGCCTAAGACAGCAGCGCCACCAGCCATATCACATTTCATATGCAACATGCCAGAAGTTTTAATATTCAGTCCACCGGTGTCAAACGTGATGCCCTTACCCACCAATCCAACATGCTTAATTTTAGGAATATCCGTATCGGGAATATAATCCATGATAATAAATTGCGGTTCTTTCTCGCTTCCTTTTCCAACGGCGATAAAAGCATCTAAACCTTCAATACGCGACGCTTCTCCATTTAAAATCCTAGTACTAAAACCATAGGATTCGCCGCATTCTATCGCCCATTTTGAAAGATAGATTGGCGTAATATTGTTGGGTGGCAAATCGACCAAATACAATATTTCAATTTGTGCTTTCGCAATTTTGATGGCACGTTTTGCAACTTCCGAATGATCTGTTTTTGAGATCAATGCGAGCTCAAACTTTGGATCTAGAAAGGCATGATTGACTTTTTTCTTAAAGTGACCCAAATTGTAGGTTCCTAAAAATAACCCTGATATTGTCGCCTCGACTTGTTGAAGTGTAAATACCTCTGGTATCACGAGCGCAACATTTTTTGCAAAGGTCTCCTTTTCCTTCGAAGCAATTCGTCGTGCTATCGTCTTCAGTGATTTGTAGTCGATCTTTTTTCCCAATCCAATGAAGATATGAATGCAATCATACTTTTCAGCCATATAATAGGTATCCTTTTTTCCATAAAATACTTTGGAAGAAACTGACACGCCATGAAATTCGATTGGTACAAGATTCTGTGTAGTCGTTTCGAAAACGGGAATCAATATGACACCTGTGAAACCTTCTAAATTTTCTATGTTCTTAGTCTTCATTTAATTGTCTTTTGTATTAAAAAATAACCATTCTATTGCTTTGGGAAATTCATCGCTCCAATACGTTTCGTTATGTTTTCCTCGTATATTGATGCTGAGATTTATTTTCATTTTACTGGTTACAAATTCATTTTGAATCATATTCTTTTTGAACTTCTTCACATGTTCTATCATCGTGGCACTTTCGTCTCCGCCAGCATACAAATAAATTTTCGTATCACCAGGCTCCGAAAAGTCGATGTTAGCAAAATCCATTTTCGGAATTACCCACAACGACGGTGAAAAAATCATGAGTTTCCCGTACACTTCCGGATACATCAAACCTGAAAAAATACTGACCAATCCTCCCATCGAACTTCCTCCAATTCCAGTGTGCTCCCGCTCGGTTTTGGTTCTGAAATTCTTATCGATAAAGGGTTTTAAGGTATCCGTAATAAACCGAATGTATTTCTTCCCTTGTCCAACGCCCAAAAGCGTCTTGCCCACATTGTATTCTTTGATTCTATCGTGCTCTGCATGTTCGATAGCAATAACGATAATTTTACCGATTTTGTATTCAGACATTACCGCTAGTTTCTTATCGATTTCCCAGTTACCATATTTCGCTTTCTCATTGAATAAATTCTGCGCATCTTGCAGATAAAGAACAGGATACGTCTCATTTGATTCTTCATAATCATACGGAAGTAATGCCCAAATTCTTCTGGTTTTATTCAATTGCGGAATCTCAAATTCTTCCGAAATCAAATGTACTTTTGGCAAGAAATTGGGTTTGAAAGGCAACCAGTTTTTTCGCCATTTATCAACATGCTCTTTGCGAACACCGCAGTGGTCTTTGCAAGAACGATTTTCCGTTCGGTTGCCATACTTATCAATCTCAACTTCACTCCAATCTCCTTTGGTAAACTTATACAATAACTCTTCGGGATAGACAAAGTGGCTTGCAAACTTGAAATGATACAAACCGTTACCGATTTTTTCCATTTCAAAATTCAGGTCTTGTGTATGCCAATTATTGAAATTTCCAGAAATATAAACTGGTCTCGCATCATCTTCATCCGTCGTAAGTAAAATATTGAGTTGAGGCTCTGGAATTGCTGTTTCGGTATCGAGGGTTGACTTATTCTTATTGCTAATCATATTCATTATAAAAATCCTGCTTTCAATAGGTTTAAGAAGTAAATATAGTTTTTTGAATAATTAAATGAAAGAAAGTCAACAAATAAAAATGAAGAATTTTTAGATTAAAAAAAATGCCTCTTGAATATTATCAATGCCGTAAAAATTATCCATTAACAGGAAAGAAATATTTGTATAAAGCAATGAAATCTGTCTGAAATGCTCGCGCACATCAGACAGATTTCAAAGAAATTAAAACTACTAATTCAATTGAACTACATCGACCTTCGGACCAGCGTTAATCAATCGTTTTCCCTCTTCCGTATCCGTATA
>JBIKRP010000372.1:0-2817 GCA_044349145.1 Flavobacterium sp. | reverse complement strand
GAAGCTCGGTTCTAGAAGTCATCAATACTTTCGAAAAAGTTAGCGGTCAAAAATTGCCATATAAAATTGTAGGGCGCAGGGAAGGTGACATCATATCTGCTTACGCCAATACTGATAAAGCCAATGAAGTTTTAGGTTGGAAAGCACAATCTACTTTGGAACAAGCATTAACGAGCGCTTGGAAATGGGAACAGAAAATTAGGAGTTAGATTGTAAGACTTCAAGATTGTAAGAATATAAGATAAAAAATCCCGAATTCAAATTCGGGATTTTTTTCTTTTATATTGTTATCTTAAAGTCTTACAATTTTACAATCTTGCAATCTTTCAGTCAACTAAGCGCTGATCGTTTCTACTTCTCTATTAATCTTATTCACCAATCCAACCAAAACTTTACCAGGTCCAACTTCCGTAAATGAAGTCGCTCCGTCAGCAATCATTTGTTGCACCGACTGCGTCCAACGAACAGGAGCGGTTAGTTGTATAATTAGATTTTTCTTGATTTCATTCGGATCAGAAACTGCTGTCGCGGTGACATTTTGATAGACAGGACAAATTGGAGCAGCAAAATTGGTAGCCTCAATAGCTGCCGCCAATTCTTCTCTTGCTGGTTCCATCATTGGTGAGTGGAAAGCGCCGCCAACTGGCAATAATAGCGCACGTTTAGCTCCCGCCTCTTTCATGGCTTCACAAGCTATTTCAACCGCCGAGAATTCACCTGAAATGACCAATTGCCCAGGACAATTATAATTTGCAGCGACTACAATTCCATCGATAGCTTCGCAAACTTCCTCTACGATTCTGTCGTCTAATCCCAAAACAGCAGCCATGGTCGAAGGTTTAATTTCACATGCTTTTTGCATGGCTTTCGCGCGTTGAGAGACCAATTTCAATCCATCCTCAAAAGACAACGCACCGTTGGCAACCAAAGCAGAAAATTCGCCTAAGGAATGTCCGGCTACCATCTCTGGTTTGAAATTCTCTAAAGTCTTAGCCAAGATCACAGAATGTAAAAAAACGGCGGGTTGTGTAACATTTGTTTCTTTTAATTGCTCTGCCGTTCCTTCAAACATAATGTCTGTAATGCTAAATCCGAGAATGTCATTGGCTTTTTCAAATAGCTCTTTGGCCAAAGCTGAAGTTTCATATAAATCTTTACCCATTCCGGTAAATTGCGCTCCTTGCCCAGGAAAAACGTATGCTTTCATTTGATTCGGTATTTATTTCAGCATCTCATCAATGCCAAATAGTTAGGTTTTGTTTCAAAGTTTGAAAAGCAAAAGTAGTATTTTTATTAGAATACAATAGCTTTCACGATCGATTGCAACTCGATTTTTAAAGCTTCATTGGTGATGCCAATTGCTGGTTCAAAATTGTCTCGAAAGCTAGGTAGAGAAAAGGTCGCTACCAAATTCGCATCGTGTCGCGGAAAACGATCTTTGGCCATGTCAAGAACGCCTAATCCGCCACGTGGACCGGGAGAAGTCGCCATCAAAAGCATCGGTTTTTGTTGAAATAATTTGTTGTTGTGCCGTGAAGTCCAATCGAAAATATTCTTAAAAGCAGCGCTATAGGCGCCGTTATGTTCCGCCAATGAAATTAGAATTAAATCCGCTGAACCTAGTTTTTCAAAAAAGTCGACGGCTAATTTTGGCATGCCATTTTCTAATTCGCGGTCCGCAGAATAAATGGGCATTTCATAATCATTTAAGTCAAGGATTTCACACGTAACATTTCCAAATTGATGCGCTACGTGCGTGACTAATTGTTTATTAATAGAATTTTTGCTTGAAGAACCGGCAAAGGCAATAATTTTTTTCATTTTGGGAATGTAATAGGAGTTCATTTTCGATAATTAAATTATTATACCTTGATTTAAACATTCATGGGAACCTCCATCAACAAAAGTTCTGCATCTGAACAAGCTTCAAAAGTCACTTCGTTGAAGTCAGTAATTCCTAGGCCATCGCGTTGTTCAAGTAGTTGCCCGTCAACTTTTACGTCGCCTTTGATTACAAAAATATATAAGCCATTGCCATCCAATTTTCGCTCGTAATTTGCGGTTGTTCCAACATCTAAATTGCCCATATGAAACCACGCATCTTGATGAATCCAAACGCCATCATCGTCAGAATTTGGAGAAAGAATTTGTTGAAATTTATTATGACGGTCTGAGGTGTCAAGCGTAATTTGTTGGTATCGCGGCTTGACATTTCTTTCTTTCGGAAACACCCAAATCTGCAATAAATTGGTTCTTTGGTCGTGATTCGGATTGAATTCGGAATGTTGTATTCCAGTGCCTGCGCTCATGACCTGAACATCACCAAATTTGATAATTTCGGTGTTGCCCATACTGTCTTTGTGCGCTAAGTCGCCTTCGAGCGGAATGGTAATGATTTCCATATTATCGTGTGGATGCGTACCGAAGCCCATTCCTGCCGCAACGATGTCGTCATTCAAAACTCGCAATACACCAAACTGAGCGCGATTCGGATCGTAGTAACTAGCAAAACTAAAAGTATGGTGTGCGTTGAGCCAACCGTGATTGGCATGTCCGCGTGTGTTGGCTTTGTGTAAGACGGTATTTTTCATAGTTAATTTTTTATTTCAGTTTTGGAAAAGAATAGGATTTCTTCTTCTGAAGATAAAGAAATGTGCTTTGAAATGTTTTGAATGATACTACTCATATTTAAAAAAGTGCGTTCTCATGTTATAGAAAGTGATATGTGAAGTTAAAAAAAGCGGAAATTAATCCGCTTGTATTTTAATGATTGTGCCCTTTATGATCGTCGTGCTGCTCAACAGGCAAAAGCTTAAA
>JBIKRP010000371.1:0-2826 GCA_044349145.1 Flavobacterium sp. | reverse complement strand
CTGGTTTTATTTACGAAGGTCCAGCTTTGGTGAAAGCGATTAATCAGAAGATTTTAGAGCGATTGTAAAAGCCCGTACTGTACTAACAATCCAGTTGCAATTGCGATTCCAAAACTCAATAAAGTCCCGATTAAGACATACTCTGTCAGTTTGCGATCTTGTGCTTCTTTCAAATCTCCAAAACGAAAAATCGATTTGGCAGCTAGTAAAAATCCAATCGCCTCAAAATGTCCTGTGAGTATAAAGCAGTAGATGAGCAAACGTTCTAGCATCCCAATGTAATTTCCTGCATTTTGCAATGAGTCGTCGCCCTTGTCTTTGCTTTCTGGCGTCCAGATCGAAATACCATTTTTGATGAGAATTGACGTTGGAAAGGTGACAAAAACAATTCCTGTAATTACAATCCAAAACCGTGGATCTAATGTTGTGTTTTCGAAGTTCGGTTTCGCATAGGCCAGAGCGATTACGATTAATGAAACCAAATGCATGAGTTGATCACCCAGAAACCAAATGCGTTTCGTTTTTTTCTTTTGAAAATACAATTTGACAGAATCGATCATACCATGAATTAGCGCTAAACCAGCTGCATATGGAATAAAAGCAATTTCTCCCACCAATGTTGCTGCTAATACGCCATGTAACAAGACATGAAAATAAAGGTACTTGCTTTTTAGTTTGTTATTTTCTTTATCGATGATCCAAGAGTTTGGCTGCAACAAGAAGTCAGCAAGTAAATGGGCGAGGAGCAATTTTACAAATAATATCATGCGCTATTTTTTTTGAATATTTTCGCGGTAATAGTTTTCCAATTCTAACACTAAATCAAAATTAGCTCTTTTTCTTCGTCGACTCACCGCTGCTTGATTGATTCCTAATCGTTGTCCAATTTCTTCTTGAGAAAGCGACTGATTTTCGATGGCGACAAGCACCAATTCGGCAGATTGCACCAACCATTGATTCATAAAAGTCAATCCCAATCGCAACATCAAATTTATTTTCGCATCAAAATCAGATTGTCCGCTACTGATAGCCAAGGTGATTTTCTGTTTTTTCAACGTTTCGAAAAGTTCTCCCGAACGCACAAATGCAGTTCCGTTGCTTTCGGAAATTTTTTCGGCATTATGGCTTTTTTCGCCAATTCCAATAGCCATTCTGGCATCGAGTCTAAGCGTTTTTAAGTAGGCTTTTATTTGAATGGCAATTTGCAGCGCTTCCGCTGGATTATCGATTTCTAGTTGAAATTCATCTCCGCGGTAAATCTCCCATCGACTAGGATTCGGTCCAATCGTGTTTAATATTTTCTTCAAACCATTCATCCAGACGTCGGAGGGCAGCTTTCTGGAGTTGATGATGTCACCGGTGAGTACACTAATCATATTTCCATGAATTTAAAATTATTACCAAATAACGTAATATTTTTTATTATTACCAAATTATGTAATATTTTTTATTATTACGGTATTGTGTAATAAATTAATTTACAGAAAAAACGATTTCGTAAAATCCAATACTTTGTTATCTTTGGCGCTCTATGGAATCAATCAAAATCATCGAATGTCCGCGCGATGCCATGCAAGGTATCAAACCGTTTATTCCCACGGAACGAAAGGTGACGTATATTCAGTCGCTGTTGCGCGTGGGTTTTGATACCATCGATTTCGGGAGTTTTGTCTCGCCAAAAGCCATCCCACAAATGCAAGACACTGCGGAGGTTTTAGCCCAACTCGATTTGTCGCAAACCACCAGCAAACTGCTCGCTATTATCGCCAATACACAAGGAGCGCAAGCCGCCGCTACTCATAAAGAAATACAGTATTTGGGTTTCCCGTTTTCGATATCGGAGAATTTTCAAATGCGAAATACCCACAAAACTATTGCAGAGTCGTTGGTGACGTTAGAAGAAATTCTCAACATCGCTGATGCCAATAATAAGGAAGTGGTCGCGTATTTGTCAATGGGATTTGGCAATCCGTATGGCGATCCGTGGAATGTGGAGATTGTGGGCGAATGGACACAAAAACTGTCCACGATGGGCGTGAAGATTCTGTCGTTGTCGGATACCATTGGCAGTTCGACTCCTGAAGTGATTTCTTATTTGTTTTCGAATTTAATTCCACAATATCCGAGCATCGAGTTTGGCGCGCACTTGCATACGACGCCCGACAAATGGTTTGAGAAAATGGATGCCGCTTACAAAGCAGGTTGTCGTCGTTATGATGGCGCCATTCAAGGTTTTGGAGGTTGTCCGATGGCGAAAGACGATTTGACGGGCAATATGCCGACGGAGAAAATGTTGTCGTATTTCACGGCTCAAAAGGCGAATACGAATACGAGTCCAATGAGTTTCGAAAGCAGTTATAACGAAGCGTCGAAGTTGTTTAGCGAGTTTCATTAGGAGCTAATCCGGCTATCATTCCAATCTTTTTTGTTTTGTCACTCCGAGCGCAGTCGAGGAGCTTTTTACATAAACAAAAAAGGATTTCCACTGCCATCGGGGCTAGAAGCAAGATTATAAGATCATAAGATTTCAAGATTATAAGATTTGCCCCTAGGTTCTGTATATCCTAAAATCTTAAAGTTTTACAGTCCTACAGTCTCACAGTCCTACAGTCCTACAATCTTACAGTCCTACAATCTTACAGTCCTAAAGTCTATCCTCGTCTTCTCATCCACTTATAAATTTCAATCCACAACACCGAAACCATTCCAACTCCAACGCTTATCAGAAGTTGTGTGGTCGTGATCATTTCGAACTGAAAGAATTTTGAAAACATAGGAACCCAAAGCAGTAAAAGGGTAATTCCAATGGTGATTCCAATAATCATC
>JBIKRP010000370.1:0-2829 GCA_044349145.1 Flavobacterium sp. | reverse complement strand
AGCGGTCGTGATGCTAATAGGATTGATCACTTTTATGATGACAAAGAAATCTCTGGGTCCAATTGGCGATTCTCCTTTATTGGAATTGCCTAAATCAAAAAGAACTACAAAGGAAATTGCGGTTTATATTGGTTCAATCATTAGTATTCCACTCATTTTTATGATGATCAAGAATACCGATTACACCGATTATTTTATGTACACCATCGGACCATTGGCGATATTCTATTTCTTATTTGAAACTTATAAAGAAAAGGAACTAAAGGCGCAGAAGAAACTCATTGCAGCGTTTATCTTCATTATTTTCTCCATTATATTTTGGGCGTTTTTTGAGCAAAGTGGCGGTTCATTGGCGCTATTTGCTCAAAATAATTTGCATCATAATTTATTATTCTTTGAAATCAATCCAAATATTGTAAATAACACGTCCAATTCTTTATTTGTAATCATTTTTAGTCCAATATTAGGGTTGCTTTGGTTGGCGATGGCTAAGAGAAAAATTGAGCCTAATACAGTCGTTAAATTTGGACTAGGATTTTTGTTTCTAGCGGCTGCTTTTTATGTTTTTTATTATACTAAGTTTTTTGCTGATGCTGAAGGTTTAACATCATTGAATATATTTACATTAGCTTATCTAATAATTACATTCGGAGAACTTTGCTTATCCCCAATCGGATTATCAATCATGACCAAATTGTCTCCCAAAAGATTGTCGGGAATGATGATGGGAATGTGGTTTTTGGCCAGTGCTTACGGGCAATATGCGGCAGGATTGTTAGGAGCGGGAATGTCGTCACCTGATGAGAATGCGTCTTTGGTGACGAAACTACAAGGATATACAGATGGCTATTATCAATTGGCGGTTTATGCCCTAATTTCAGGTGTAGTTTTGATAATCTTCACGCCATTAATCAAAAAATTGATGCAAGAAGTAAAATAAATTTAGTACTTTCGGCATTGTTTTTGTCAACACAGCAAACCTTTTAAAAAAAAATATAATATGAAAAAGATACTAATTGTAGCACTACTGATTTTGGGCGCAACAACGGTGGAAGCTCAAGAATTAAAGTGGGAAACCAACATGGAGCAAGCTTCACAAATTGCAATAAAAACTAAAAAACCCCTATTGATGTTTTTTACGGGAAGTGACTGGTGCGGTTGGTGCATACGTTTGCAAAACGAGGTTTTAAAGAAGCCAGAATTTGCAGCTTGGGCTAAAGAAAATGTGGTTTTATTAGAACTAGATTATCCACGAAGAACACCTCAATTACCAGAAATTCAAAAGCAAAACATGGAATTGCAGCAAATCTTCGAAGTACGTGGTTACCCTACGATTTGGTTTGCAAATCCATCAAAGAAAGATGGTAAGACCAACTTAGAGAAATTAGGAAGTACCGGTTACGTTGCTGGTGGTCCGCAGAAATGGTTAGAAACGGCCAATCAAATATTAAAGAAGTAATAGTTTATTTTTCCAATTTATAGAATCCCTTTTCATAAGTGTTATGAAAGGGGATTTTTTCTTTTAGGCATGTTGCTTGCCAAAGTGCCGAAGAGGATTTAAAGTTACTGCCGTCGGCAATTACAAGTTTGGGTCTGCAAGTTTGAAAAACCCGATTTAAGTTGATTCTTGGTGATTGCCTCATTATGAGTAGGTCTGGGCGCACGTTTTTTGGGTAGGCACCAGTGCTGTCAATAATTACAATTTTCTTGTTTAAAACATACAGCAAGTTTGGAACTGGATTTTCTTTTGCGACTTTTAAAAAATTTGCGGTTAAGTAAGGCTGAATTGGATTGTGTTTTTCATTTTCAGAGCCCTTAAATAGCGTTACTTTTTCGCCATTTCTTTCCGCGATCAAAGTTGACTTCTTAATATTAAACACAATGAGTTCGTTTTTGTTTTCGGTGGCCCAGCGCGTATAGAAGAAACTGGATTGTAATAGAATGACTCCAACACTAGCGAATACTATTCGCTGAAAGCTGGGTTGCTTAAAGTACATAACTGCAGCGATTATTAGAAGATAGCAACTCAAAACCATCATTACATTGAACGGAATATTGGTCAAAACCATTTGGTCAAATGAAGCTATTTTGTGAATGATATTGTTTAGGAATGCAATTGATTTTTCGACAATTTGGGCAAGAAATAGCGGCGCCAGATCAAACAATATTAATATCATTAGCAATAATCCTAAAGCCATAATTACACTCAAAAACGGAATAATAATCAAGTTAGTCACAAAAAATAATCCAGGGAATTGATGAAAATAGTAAATGCTAATCGGTACAGTTCCCAATTGAGCGGCAAAGGATACGGTGAGAATGTCCCAAAAATACTTCGTGATTTTGTGTTTAGGATCCCAAATCGAGCTTAGTAATGGCTGAAGCCATAGGATGAAGAATAGCGCCAAGTAACTGAGCTGAAATCCGACATCAAAGAGAAACGACGGCTCAAAAAGCAAAATCAACAAAAGCGAAACCAATAAAGTATGGAACATGTTTGTTTTTCGTTTCAAATGCAATCCAATGGCAACAAATGAAAACATGGTAACCGATCGAATAACCGAAGGAGAAAGGCCAGCAATAAAGGCAAATCCCCACAATACAAGTAAGATGAATGCTAATTTGAAGTAGTTGACCCATTTTGCTTTGGGAAGATATTTCAAAACGAATCCCAGAAATAGTACAATAAAACCGACATGCAAGCCCGAAACAGAAAGTATATGAATGGCACCAGCCTTTTGATAATCTACAATAATGTCTTGAGAAATTTCTTGTTGCTGCCCCAAAATTAGCGCGGTAAGAACACTTAATTCAACTGAACTAAAATGG
>JBIKRP010000044.1:0-9878 GCA_044349145.1 Flavobacterium sp. | reverse complement strand
GCGATGGTCAGTTGCAATACACCTCCTTGAGTCGTCAGATTAAACCTAAAATCTTAGATGACGAGCAATTTTGGAATATTTTGGATTATGATCAATGGGTCATTTTTCAATCTTTGAATAGGTTGTACATTTATGATACAAAAACAAAAAAGTTTTCGATTATTACACCGAAAAATGACATTTTAAAATCTTTTGGGGTTGCGAATTCCATTTACTTTCAAACTTTAAACGGTGGACTTTTTGAAATAGAAAATAGGGAAAGTAAGTTAGTTTCAGACCATCCTGTTTTGCTAAATAATAAGATTGTAAATATATTCCCTACCACTGATGGTTTGCTTATTCAAACGCAATCAAATGGTTTTTTTCAATTGATCGCAGGAACACTGACAAAATTTAATACCGAAGCAGATGCTATTTTATCACAAAGCAATATATATAGTAGTCAGCGTTTATCTGACGGTAGTTTTGCGATCGGAACGATTTCAAATGGACTTTTTGTACTCTCCAAAGAAGGTAAAATAAAGTACAATATTGATCAAAATCATGGACTTAGTAATAATACGGTTTTGTCCTTGTTTGAAGACAACGACAGAAATCTTTGGGTTGGATTAGACAACGGAATTAATTGTCTTAATCTTCAGACGCCTGTGAAGTGCTATTCTGATAATACAGGTATATTGGGAACTGTCTATGCTTCGATTTTGTTTCAAAACAAATTGTACATAGGAACAAATCAAGGACTTTTTTATCGTGATTTTCAAAGTACTGAAGGCTTCAAGTTTATTAGTGGTACGAAAGGTCAAGTTTGGTCATTGTTTGCATATAATGGCGTTCTGTTCTGTGGGCATGATTCCGGTACTTTCACAATAGCATCCGGCACCGCAAAGTGCATTTTTTCACAGTCAGGTACGTGGAAGTTCAGTCCTTTGCCTAAACATAAGGACAAATTGCTACAAGGTAATTACTATGGGCTTTCAGTCCTGGAAAAGGTAAACAACCAATGGGTGTTCAAAAATAAAATAAAAGGATTTAATTATTCTGCAAAATATTTTGAGTTGAGCAAAACGAGCGAGTTATATGTCAGTCATGAATATAAAGGAGTATTTAGATTGAAAGTTGATGCTGGTTTTTCAAAGGTGGAAAGTAATTTCATTTATGCAACGCCTAATAAGGGAAAAAATGCATGTTTAGCAAAATATAATGATGATATCTATTATGCCTATAAAGCGGGGGTTTTCAAGCTTAATTCATCTACTAGAAAGTTTGAAAAAGACGCAGCTTTGAGTAAAATTTTTGAAAATGAGGAATATACGTCGGGCAGAATGTTGGTTGATGCTTCAAATAAGATTTGGTTTTTTTCAAAGAATTACATTTACTACTTCAGCTTAAGCAAGTTAAGTACAGAATTGAAGCAAAATTCAATTCCAATACCATCCGTACTGACCAATTCACAGCTTGGTTATGAGAATATTTCACAAGTCGGAAATTCGACTTACTTGGTGGGTACCACCGATGGCTATTACACGATTAATTTGAGTGATTTGAGTTTTAAGAGCTATTTTGTGTCTATTTCGAACATCAGTGTTAACCGTCTAAATGAGAAAGGAAGAAGTTGTCCCATAACAGAAAATGGAGCGTTTAAATCAACTGAAAACAATATTACTTTTAGTTTTACAGTTCCAGAATACAACAAATATATTGCAACAGAGTACCAATACCTCTTGAAAGGTTTTCAGGAGGAATGGAGTGAATGGAGCTTAAAGTCAACTGTAAATTTCAAAAATTTGTCACCAGGCGAGTATACCTTTAAAGTACGCGCTAAACTAGCAAATTCGGCAGTTGAAAAAATTGCAACTTACACTTTTAGAATTTCAAAGCCTTGGTATGCGACTAACTTGGCTTTGTTTATTTATCTCGTTGTCATCTTGATTTTATTCAATTTTATTCACAAATCCTATAAGAATTATTATCAAAAGCAAAAGGAGAAGTTAATAGAAGAGAATAATCTTTTGCTCGAAATTAAAGAATTAGAAAACGAACAGCAATTAATGAAATTGCGAAATGAGCAGCTTTCGGAAGTTGTTGATAGCAAAAATAGAGAATTAGCGGTCTCAACGATGAGTTTAATAAATAAGAATGAGCTACTTACAGTGATTAAGGAAGATCTTAAAAAGACATCAACAGAGGATAACAGAAGTGTTAAGTCGCTGATTATGAGTATTACAAAAAATATTTCCGAAGAAGATAGTTGGAAAGTATTCAAAGAGGCTTTCGACAGCACTGATAAGGATTTTCTAAAGAAAGTGAAATTGGCACACAGTTCTTTAACTCCAAATGATTTGAGACTTTGCGCTTACCTTCGACTTAATCTTTCTTCCAAAGAAATAGCTCCATTGTTGAACATTTCAGTAAGAAGTGTAGAAATAAAACGATACAGATTACGTAAGAAAATGGAGTTAGCACACGAAAAAGGGCTGGTTGAGTATATCTTATCAATCTAAAAGACAGTCTAAATCCTTATAATTAACTATACATTACCTATACCAATTTGTTTTTTAGCTTTCGAAATTTGTAGAAATTCGCGATCTCTTTTAATGTTTATCTCCCGTGAATATTGAATTTTAGCCGATGTGTAATTTATGTAATTATTGTATAGTTTCTTTAAATCCTATTTCGCTTTTTTTGAATTATAAATCTTGTACGTTTATAATTGTTTAAAAGCGTCATTAAATAATTGTCAAATTCTCATTTCTGCATGAGATATTTTGCTAAATACGAAGTTTGTTGCCAATTATTAATCGCATTCAATCAATTAACTTTTAAAAAAATATGAAAAAAATTATTTTACTGCTTAGCCTTATTGTGTGTTCCTCATCGGTTTATTCACAAGGAAATAAAGTAGCTGTTAGCAATAGCAGCAACGGAACCAAGCTAACTGTTGATGGAAAAGATTTTATAGTCAATGGTATGAATTGGGATTATTTTCCTATCGGAACGAATTATTCTTACAGTCTGTGGAACCAGCCTGATGCATTGATTAAACAAGCTCTAGATGATGAGATGGGCTTATTGAAGAACATGGGAGTTAATACGATTAGAGTATACAGTGGAATGCCGAAAAAATGGATAGAATACGTCTATATAAACTATGGTATTCATACTATGCTTAATCATGCTTTTGGACGTTATGGGTTGACTATTGATGGTGTATGGACTCCAATTACAGAATATTCTAATGCTAAGACACGTGCACTTTTATTGAAAGAAGTGACAGAGATGGCTAAAGAGTATAAGGATACCAAAGGGCTTTTGCTATTTTTACTTGGAAATGAGAACAACTATGGTCTGTTTTGGGATGGTGCTGAAACAGAAGATATTCCAATAAAGGATAGAAAATCAACAATCAGAGCTGAATCGATGTATAAGCTTTTTAACGATGCAGTAGTTGAAATGAAAGCTATAGATAAATCGCATCCAATTGCAATATGTAATGGAGATTTACTTTTTCTAGATATTATAGCCAAGGAGTGTAAAGATGTTGATATTTTAGGTTCGAATGTATATAGAGGTGTCTCTTTTGGTGATTTGTTCGAGCGAGTGAAAAAAGAATACGGAAAGCCAGTATTATTTACTGAGTTTGGTGCTGATGCGTTCAATGTTACAACCAATCAAGAAGACCAAAATGCTCAAGCGTTTTATTTGAAAGGAAATTGGAAAGAAATATACGAAAATGCGGCAGGAATGGGAAAGGCTGGAAATTCACTAGGAGGATTTACGTTTCAATTTAGCGACGGATGGTGGAAATATGGTCAAACCTCGGGTTTAGATGTTCACGATTCTAATGCATCATGGTCAAACGGAGGTTATCAAAAAGATTTTGTTGAAGGGCAAAATAATATGAACGAAGAATGGTTTGGAATTTGTGCCAAAGGGCCGACCAATGAAAAAGGTCTGTATCAGCTTTATCCGCGTGCTGCCTACTATGTTTTGAAGGATATTCACAAATTGAATCCATTTGGAGATGGAATGAGTAAATCAACTTTAGACAATCATTTCAATGAAAGCAATGTTATGGATGCCGTTTTACGTGCCAGAGGTGACAAAGCAGCCTTAGCTAGTAATGATTCAGGAACGCTAAAAATCAGTAATTTAAGAGCTGAGTTTACTACGTTTACTACGGGCGGAAGTTTGTTAACCACACCAAAATTTGACGATCCAAATACAAGTGTATACCCTAGTAAGACTGGTTTTGATCACATGGAATCTTATTTTATTGGTGTAGAAGGAAATCCATCTGCTAATATGAAAGCCAATGTTAATTTTAACATTCTTGGGCGAGTTGCAGAAAATCCAATCAACGAAATTTTTTATGAGAATCGTGGAAGAGCACAAACGCTGGTGACGCCAGAAGGAAACGTATACACTACGGATGTGAATAGAGTTCAAATTTATAATGCGTCATATAAGTGGACGGCAAAAGATTTTGAAGTTAGAGGTTTTTACAGAACAGGGCATTATCACTGGGGTTATGAAGGCGATTTTTTTGCCTTGTATTCTGAAGCGAACTATGGTCCGAATTTAGACATTTATAATGGAGAAACTTCTGGATTTGAAGTGGATGGTAGAGGACGTTTGAATGGATTGAAAGCTGCATTTGGTCCACAATTATGGTGGGGAGCTAACCCCGCATATCTATTAAAATATAGTAAAAAAATTGGGCGATTTGATGCTACAGCGGTTTATCACGAGGATATCGCTAATGCAGGAGATGCAGTTACCTCTATTTTTATTCCACAACCTAAAACTAGAAGAGGAACGGTTCATGTGAAAACTAAAATTGGAGGTTTGGGAATTGAATTGGGAGGAATTTGGGGAGGCCAACCATTAAACGGTAGAGAGTTTCAAGTAATGGAAAACGATACTGTAAAAGTTGACAAAGTAAACTCACAAGACAATTGGGGTGGAAAAGCAAAATTAACTTTTTCAAAAGGAAGATTCAATATTTATACGCAAGGAGCTATTCAGGGATTAGTGGCCAATGGTGGTGCTGATAATACACAAACCTTCACAGGATGGAGATTAAAAGATAGTGGAAGTGGTAATCAAATGAATTTTCTGGCGGGTTTCACCTATAACGTTACCTCAAAATTACAAGTGGCACCAAATTTCTTATGGCAAAAACCATTAGTGGAAGCGATGCCAAACGGAGTTGACGCTCCAGGAAGATTGAGAAACATTTTAGAGGATCCATTTATTGTGAGAGCAAACCGAGAAACTGTTGGAGGTGAACTTTTACTAACTTTCGACCCAACTCCTGCAACTTGGATGTACGAATGGAATAATGATATGGTTGAAGATGCAAAATTTGCTTTTAGTACGGGATTCGTATATCGTAATTTACCTACTACTCAAGATGCTGCGATAGGATTTTTAGCGAACAGAACTCCTTTTGCGTTTGCAACGTCAGCTCCAGCACAAAATTTATGGGAATCAAATACAAGAATTGTTTCAAAACTTACTCCAGATTTGGGAGTAATAGCCAACCTATATTTTGGTAATGGTCAAGCAAATGGCGACTCTGAAAGAACCATCAAAAGAGGCGGTGGTGATATTCGAATGATTTACAAGAAAGTAAAAGTAGTTACCTCTTTAAAATTAAATGATTGGGGACCATTCGATTACCATAGAGATTTTAACTTAACCTATCCTGTTCAAAGTGTCTTAGATATTTCTACATCAGTCGGAAAACCAAGTTGGTTTATTTTGCCAGATACCAGAATAGGTATCATGGGAACTTGGCGTGCATTAGATCAATATAGTCCTAGATTTTCTCCAAATCAAACAGCAACCGAGTTTGCAACACAACCAATCTTAAGTCCAGTTGGATTTCCGAACGGTACCGAATGGGAAATTAGAACATATGTACACATTAATATCGGAAAATAATATAAAAAAAATATAAAATGAAAAACAATAAATTTAATTTGTTAAAAGATATTCTACTCTTAGGATTTATCTTACTGCTAAGTGTGAGCTGCGAAAGAGAGGTTTCTGATGATGCTAGACTTGCAACTTTTCCAACTACTGGTGAGATTTTTACAGATACTCCGGTAGGAATGGGGAGTAATTTTTACTTTCCTTACGGACCAGATGGTGATAACCCTGTCGGTTCAAAATTTACGGCTTGGTCTGTTGACGAAAATGTGAGTTATGTTGGAAATGCTTCTATGCGTTTTGATGTTCCTAACGCCAATGACCCAGAAGGTAATTATGCCGGTGGAATATTGAGAATTGACGGGCCAGGTCGCGATTTATCGGGATACGACGCTTTAACATTTTGGGCAAAAGCATCTCAAGGTGCTGTTGTTGGTGAATTTGGTTTTGGAGAAGATTTTTTTCCTAACAAATACATTACAACAATCAAAAATGTAAGTCTTGGCACTACTTGGAAAAAGTATATTATTCCAATTCCAGATGCATCAAAATTAGTGCAAGAAAAGGGAATGTTCAGGTATGCCGCAGGTTCGCAAGCAACAAATAATTTAGGATATACATTTTGGATTGATGAACTTAAATTTGAAAAATTAGGAACCATTGGACAAGCAAGACCTTCGATTGCAAACGGAGTAAACAGAACAATAAATTCGTTCATTGGAATTACGATACCGTTGGCGGATCTGAAAGAAACTTTTAATTTGCCTAATGGTTTAGATCAAGTTGTATTTCCAGCTCCTGCTTATTTTGTTTTCAAATCTTCAAATCCTAGTGTTGCATCTGTCAACGAGAGCGGGCAAATTACCGTTTTAGCTTCAGGAACTACTGTGATTACCGCCAATATCGGAGGTGTTTTAGATACTGCCACCAATGAATTCGTCGGAGGTATAGACGCTATTGATTCAATTACCATTAATTCTCAAGGTGTATTTACATTAGCACCGACTCCTACATTAGATCCAAGTAGGGTATTGTCAATTTTTAGTGACACATACACTAATGTACCGGTGGCTTACTACAATGGTTTTTGGACACCAGGTTCAACAACAGGTTCAGCTGACTTTGCGGTAAATGGCAATAATATTTTAAACTATACTACTTTTAATTATGTGGGTATTGCAACATCGAATCCTACATTAAATTGTAGCGCCATGACTCGCGTTCATTTTAATATGTATGTTCCAAGTGTACCATCAAATTTTGACTTTTTGATTTCGATTGAAGATTGGGGAGCAAACCAAGTTGATAACGGTGGCGATGATACGCGTCAACAAATATTTGTGCCTCGATCTCAAGTTCAACCAAATACTTGGATAACGGTAGATGTTCCTCTTACGTTGGCTAATAGAAATAACATTGGACTAATTATCATGGAAAATATTAATGGTTCGTCGCTAACAAATTTTTATATGGATAACATTTATTTCTATAATTAAAAACACATTAACTTTTAAACTTCTTACAATGAATAAAATAATATCAAATAAAATCTTCTTAATGATTAGTTTCTTCTTAATCATAAGTTGCACTTCAGATGAAAAACAAACTGTGACTACAAAAACACAGTTGGTAATGAGCGATGAGTTTAATGTAGATGGCGCTCCCGACCCAGCTTTATGGAGTTACAATTTGGGAACCGGCAGTAACGGTTGGGGAAACAACGAATTACAGTACTATACAGATCGACCTCAAAATATCAAGATTGAAGATGGTATGTTAAAGATCACAGCAATTAAGGAGTCTTTTATGGGCTCGGCTTATACCTCTGCTAGAATTTTATCTAAAGGGAAATATGAGAAAAAATATGGCAGAATGGAAGCCCGCATAAAATTGCCAATTGGCAAAGGTTTGTGGCCAGCGTTTTGGATGCTTGGAGCCAATTCTGATACTGAAATCTGGCCTAAATGCGGCGAGATTGATATCATGGAATATCTAGGAAGTAATCCAACTAAAGTGCTAGGTACAGTGCACGGACCTGGTTATTCTGGTGGGCAATCAATTTCTAAGGAATACATTTTGACTAACGATAGATTTGATAATGATTTCCATGTTTTTGGCGTAGAATGGGACGAAAATTACATTAACTTTTATGTCGATGATGTACTTTATAATCAAATAACTCCTGAAGATGTGCCTGGCGAATGGGTTTTTAACCAACCTTTTTACTTTATTCTTAATATGGCAGTCGGTGGAAATTTACCAGGTTCACCAAACAGTGAAACGAGATTTCCTCAGACTATGATGGTGGATTATGTGAGAGTTTATCAATAAAAACAAAAGATTTTAAACAAGAAAATATTATTTAATAGGCTCTTTTTTTAAGAGTCTATTAAATTTTTTAAGATAATATAGATTATAAGAATTTACTACTTTATGAACGAGAGCCAGACGATACCAGTAAAAGACAAAACTAAAACAGCAAATAAATCTGTTGCAATGGATATGGTTGCTATTGGTGGTGAAATGTTTTATAAAATCGAGAACAGTGATGCGATGCGTCCGTTTTTTATGAGCATTGTTAGCGATTCTAATCACTGGCTTTTTATTTCAAGCAATGGAGGTCTTACCGCTGGAAGAAAGAACGCTGAATTTGCGCTTTTTCCCTATTATACCGACGATAAGATTACAGAGTTTGCAGATATCACTGGAAGTAAAACTATATTTCAAATTCATTCGAATAATCAAACGAATCTTTGGGAACCTTTTACAGAACGTTTCAATGATAAGTATTCCATTAGTAGAAATTTATACAAGAACAACTACGGGAATAAAATAATTTTTGAAGAAATTCTCCACGATTTTAATATTACCTACAGATACCAATGGAGTACCAGTAACCTATTCGGTTTTGTCAAAACGTCAGAAATCATTAATCATTCGGATAACGATTATGCTATTACGTTGTTAGACGGAATTCAAAATGTGATGCCGCAAGGCGTTAGTAGCGATTTGCAAAACAGTACAAGTAATTTAGTGGATGCGTATAAAAGAAACGAACTTCATGCTGAAAGTGGTTTAGGAATTTTTGCTTTAAGTGCTATCATTGTTGATAAAGCGGAACCTAGTGAAGCATTAAAAGCTAATATAGCGTGGTCGTTAGGCATCGATAAACCAACGTATTTGCTTTCCTCATTGCAACTTAATGCATTTAGGGATCTGCAGAAGTTGCAACCCGAAACGGATGTTAAAGGTGAAAAGGGAGCTTACTTTGTTTCGGCTGAGGTAACGATCCCGAAAAGCACGTCAAAAAGTTGGAAAATCATAGCGAATGTCAACCAAAATCAATCGCAAGTGATTCAGCTCACGGATGCTATATTGAATGATGGTACACTGGAAAGTCAAGTTTTAGCAGATATTGAATTGGGTATGAAAAACCTAATTGCATTGAACGCTACAGCCGATGGATTGCAATTTACAGCGGATAAACACCGAGATACGCGCCATTTTTCTAATGTATTGTTCAATATCATGCGCGGTGGTATCTTCGATAACAATTACCAAATTGAGAAAAAGGATTTTGTAACCTATATTGCTCATGCCAATAAAATTATTTTTGAAAGCCATGCGGATTTTTTAAATAAGCTACCGGATAGCTTTGCGCATGCTGAATTGAAACAACTGATTTCTCAACATGAAAATGCTGATTTATTTAGGCTCTGTACGGAATATCTGCCGCTTAAATTTAGTAGAAGACACGGCGATCCAAGTAGACCTTGGAACAAGTTTTCTATCAATACCAGAAGTGAAATTGATGGTTCGAAAATTCTAGATTACGAAGGGAATTGGAGAGACATTTTTCAAAATTGGGAAGCATTGGCTTGTGCATATCCAGATTTTATCGACGGGATGATTCATAAGTTTTTAAATGCCTCGACATTTGATGG
>JBIKRP010000369.1:0-2836 GCA_044349145.1 Flavobacterium sp. | reverse complement strand
ATTGTTTGATTTCTTTTTCGCCCGCTTGGTGATTTTCGATGACTAAGTAATACATCAAAACTGCTGGAATAACACCGGCACTTCCGTTGGTTGGAGCAGTAACTACGCGGCCTAAAGCAGCATTGACTTCATTGACAGCCAAAGCAAAACACGACACCCATTTGAGAATTTGACGAAATTTGACTTCCGTTTTTCTAATGCATTCTAGCCACTCTTGAGGTGAATTGTAATTCGCGAGTCCAATGAGGTTTTGGTGCATATCGAATGCACGACGACGAACATTCAGCCCGCCTGGCAAAATCCCTTCAGAATGACAGCCGATAAACATGCATTCTAACATGGTACTCCAAATGCGCATTAATTCGCGGTGAATATCTTCCTTGGAGCGCATCGATTTCTCGTTTTCGTAAACGATTTCAGAAATGGTTTTGTTCTCCGAAATGGTATAGTGGAGCAATTCTTCCGCATTTTGAATAGGGAAGGGAAAAGCACATTTGATTTCTAATTTCTTTTTCGCATTGACGCGTTCTTCAACGACAACGAAACCGCCGCCGATGGAGTAGTAGGTTTGTTCGTATTTGGAATTATTTTCTAACGTAGCGGTAAAAGTCAAACCATTGGCGTGAAAAGGAAGAAAGTTTTTATTGAAGACAATATCCATTAAAAATGAGAATGGAATGACGTGTTCGTTGCCTAAATTCAGTTGGTTGCTATCTTCAATTTCTTTTATAATTCCTGCAATGTCTTGAACGGGAATGTATTCTGGATCTTGTCCGCTTAAACCCAACATCACCGCCAAATCAGTGGCGTGTCCTTTGCCGGTTAGAGAAAGTGAACCGTACAAATCGACTTTGACGCTGGAGGTTTGATGCAGCAAATCTTGGTTTCGGAGTTCACCTAAAAACCGTTCTGCCGCACGCCATGGTCCGAGTGTGTGCGAGCTCGATGGTCCAACACCAATTTTGAGCATGTCAAAAACCGAGATACATTCTTCCATAAAAGTAGATTTGTGTAGCAAATATAACGGAATGATTGTGGAAAATGAAAAAATCGGTTTGTAAAAATGAGAAATTGTGATTTTCTTATAACTGTAATTGACACAAAGGTCTACGCTAGGAACGCAAAGTTTTTTTATGTTAAGCTGAAATTTTCATGGCGAACTTCGCGACTCACCTTACGAACTTTGCGGTTAATTTTTTTTGACTCGCTAAGGTGTACTACATTTACGGCAAAATTTACTCGATGCGATTCAATAAATATTATCTAGCCGCCTTATCTTCTTTTATCATATGGGGATTTTTTAGCTTGGCTTTAAAACCGCTAAAGGACTATGCGTCGTTAGACATTTTGTTTTACCGAATTTTTTTAGCTACGGCTTTCTTGCTGCTGATTAATTTACTTTTCAGAAAGAAAGAATTGTTAAATGACATTTCCGAGTACAAAAAAATGGCTGGAAAAGTTCAAACGAGAATTATTTTTCTTACCGTCTCGGGAGGATTTTTGCTGATCTTGAATTGGTTTCTGTTTATTTATGCCATCAATCATGTCAGTTTGCAATCGGCGTCGTTTGCCTATATGATTTGTCCGATTGTCACGACGATTTTAGCGTATTTTATATTGAAAGAAAAATTGAGCGGTTGGCAGTGGTTTTCGGTAGCACTTTGTGTCGTCAGTTGCGCGATATTGGCTTATGGACATATCACAGATTTAATTTACAGTTTGGTTATTGCTTTTTCGTTTGCGTTGTATTTGATCAGCCAACGCAAAAACAATCAGTTTGATCGCTTTGTGGTGTTGACAGTGCAAATGTTGATTGCCTCAATTGTGATTCTTCCTTTTTATCCTGCGTATAGCGGAATGTTACCGACCGCATCTTTGTTTTATCTTTTGTTGGTTGTGATTGTCATTGTGTTTACGATTGTTCCGTTGTATTTAAATTTGTACGCATTGAAAGGGATGAATTCTTCAGCCGTTGGGATTTTGATGTATACGAATCCGTTGATTCATTTTATTTTGGCGGTGTTTTATTTTAAAGAAGAAGTGCATCTCAATCAAATCGTTTCCTATTCGTTGATATTGATTTCGATTGTAGTTTTTAATGAGCGGGTGTTGTTTGGAAAAAAAGCCAGACTTTAAGACTTTAGGATTTTAAGACTGTATGATTGAATCTTATAATTTTAAAATCTTACTGTCTTACAATCTTACAGTCCTAGCCCCGATTGCAGCCGGTATCCTTTTTTGGATGAGGCACGAAGACAAAAAAGATAAAGGCGTAAAGCGGGACACGAGCTCCCAAAAAGCGAACTGGCGAAGCAAATAGCCCCTAAAAAATGACATCATGTCAGCTAATTTTCTTCAAAACTGACAATTTAGAAACCCCAATTCGCTTGGCACAAAGATTGACTACTGCACGCCGAGTTGTTAAAATAAGCACACTATAATAAACTAAAATAAAACTAAAATGGGTAAAATAATTGGAATTGACTTGGGTACAACAAACTCGTGTGTTTCTGTAATGGAAGGAAACGAAGCAGTAGTAATCCCAAACTCAGAAGGAAAAAGAACGACACCATCGATCATTGCATTCGTGGAAGGTGGCGAAATTAAAGTAGGTGATCCTGCGAAAAGACAAGCGGTAACCAATCCGACAAAAACTATCGGATCGATCAAAAGATTTATGGGACATTCATTCTCTGAAACTACAGGTGAGGCGAAAAGAGTTCCTTATTCGGTAGTAAAAGGAGATAACAACACACCACGTGTTGATATTGATGGTCGTTTGTATACGGCACAAGAGTTGTCAGCGATGACACTTCAAAAAATGAAAAAAACTGCG
>JBIKRP010000368.1:0-2849 GCA_044349145.1 Flavobacterium sp. | reverse complement strand
GAACTGACGAAGTAAAGGCGCAAAGATGCAAAGTGCTTTGAAAAATAAAGATTCAAAATCCCTCGACTGCGCTCGGGAAGACAAGTGCCATAGCCCCGATGGAAGGGAAAATCCTTTTGTGGCGGGGTTTACTTCGTCCGTTCGCTGCGCTCGGGTGCCACAAAAGATTGGAAGGACAGCGGGAATAAGCTCCTCGAAAAATAAACACCTCGACTGCGCTCGGTGTGACAATTAATCGAAACGAATGGCTTTGACTGGGGAAATTTTGGTAATGATGTAGGACGGAATCAGTAAAACCAAAAGACAAATAGCGATTGTGCCGATGTTGAGTGCGACGATATACATCCAATTGAGGTAGACTGGCGCTTCGTTGACGTAATAATTCTCAGGATTGAGCTGAATGATTCCGAAATATTTCTGGATGAGGAGCAATCCGATTCCAATCAGATTTCCCCAAAACAATCCACGTGTCATTAAGTAAAACGCGTTATATAAGAACACTTTTCGGATTGTCCAATTGTTAGCGCCCAATGCTTTGAGAATTCCGATCATTTGGGTTCGTTCGAGGATGAGCACCAATAAAGCGACGACCATATTGATGGTGGCGACGGCAATCATGACGATTAGAATAACGATTATGTTGAAATCGAAAAGTTGCAACCACTCGAAAATGTAATAGTATTTTTCTGCAATGGTTTGGGTGTCGAGCGTGGAGTTGGTTTGCTCGTAGACTTCTTCTCCTTTGGACTTTATTTGGGTGAAGTCGTCGACAAAAACTTCAAAGGCACCGACTTGATCTGGCTGCCATTTATTGATGCGCTGTACGTGACGGATATCGCCAATAATATAGGAAGCATCGAATTCTTGAATGCCAGAATTGTAAATTCCAACCACCTTAAAAACCCGCAAATTCGGCAGTTGATTGTTGCCTTCCTTCATAAAAAAGGTGTTGAATGTGGCGCCTAATTTTAGATTGAGTCGATTGGCTAAATATTGTGAAATTAAAATTTCATTGTTTAATTGGTGCATACCATCGGGGATTCTACCTGACACTACGTACTCTCGAATGTTCTTCCATTGGTAATCTTTGCCGACACCTTTAAAAATAATTCCTTCAAAAGTGCTTTCTGTTCTGATAATGCCCGCTTTGCTGGCGACTGCTTGAATGTGGCTGATGCCAACAACAGATTTAAATTTTGGATAAAAATCTTGATGCGTAGAAATAGGCGTGACACTTCCTTGCGACTGGTTGTCATCGAAATTGGAGATGATGATGTGTCCGTTAAAAGCAGAAACCTTTTCCCGAATCTTTTCTTGTAAACCAATTCCTGTCGCCACAGAAACAATCATCATAATCATTCCAATAGCTATAGCCGCAATTGCAATTTTTATAATTGGTGCAGAAATACTACTTTTACGCCCTTTAGCCGTAATGAGTCTTTTGGCTATAAAATATTCTAGATTCAATTTGGTTTTGCTGTGGATTTAAGGTTTCAAAAATACAGCTTTAGAACGATTTTAGGATTAATTTATTTAGGATTTATGATTTATAAATTAGTATGTTGGTGCCGTGATAGTTTCGTTTGGTCAACAATTAAACATAGTAGCCTGCTATTAATTCTAGCTGTTGTAACGGTTTCGTGTAAAACTGCAACGCCCGTCAATTATTCTGCTCCACAAGCAACGATGGTAAAAAGCAAAGTCAAATCGACCAAATTTATGACTGGCGCCGAAAATATGTTGAGTTATTTCTCTTTATTAAAAAACAAGAAAGTAGGCATCTTGACCAACCAATCTGGACTGGTTTCGTACGATTACGGCTATTCGATTACAGACACAGTAAAGCATTCACAACAAACAGGAATCAAAACTGCATCGATGCATATCGTTGATTATATTGTCAAGAACACTAAAATTGATTTGGTAAAAATTTATGCGCCAGAGCACGGTTTTCGGGGTACAGCAGACGCTGGAGAATTGATTGTTGACGGAAAAGACACCAAGACTGGTTTGCCAATTATTTCCCTCTACGGCAATCATAAAAAGCCATCTGCAGAGCAACTGCAAGGCATTGACATTTTGCTTTTTGACCTACAAGATGTGGGCGCGCGTTTTTATACTTACATTTCTTCTTTACATTATGTGATGGAAGCATGTGCTGAATACAATATTGAACTTATTGTTTTGGATCGACCTAATCCCAACGGAAACATTGTAGACGGGCCGATTCTCGACAAGGAATACAGCAGTTTTGTGGGGATGCACCCGATTCCGGTAATGCACGGCATGACGATTGGCGAATATGCCTTGATGATTAATGGGGAGAAATGGCTGAAAGACAGCATTCAGTGTAAATTGAAAATTGTGCCTTGCGAAAATTACCGACGTGAAATGTCCTACAGCTTACCCGTAAAACCTTCGCCAAATTTACCCAACGATCAAGCGATTAATTTGTATGCCAGCTTGTGCTTTTTTGAAGGAACGAATGTTAGCATTGGACGGGGCACGAACAAACAATTTCAAATTTACGGTTCGCCTTATCTGACCGCAAATCATTACAGTTTTACGCCAGCTCCCAATGAAGGCGCTAAAGATCCGCCGTGGAATGGCACCATTTGTTGTGGAGAAGATTTGACACAAGTACCAAAAGTGAATCACCTTGAATTGAAATGGCTCATTAAAGCGTATAGGGAAACCGAAGAGCAGCCGAAGTTCTTTAATTCTTATTTCACCAAATTGGCAGGAACCAAAGTACTGCAGCAACAAATTGAAGGCGGCCTATCGGAAGAGAAGATTCGCGCTACGTGGAAAACAGGAATTGAAAAATTTAAGGAAATGAGGAGAAAATA
>JBIKRP010000367.1:0-2850 GCA_044349145.1 Flavobacterium sp. | reverse complement strand
ATTGAGGATATTATTCAAATGCATTTTCATGTGACCTTCCTGAATCCCGGTTGTCGTTAAAGATCGCAAAGCGGCAAAATTCTGAGCCAAACCAGCGACTGCCACGATTTGCATAAGTTCTTTCGCGGATGGATTTTCTAGCATGGTTAGCGAAAATTTCACCAGTGGATGCAAAGAAGTTAGTCCGCCAACAGTTCCTAACGCCAATGGGATTTCAATCCAAAAACTGAAAATTCCGTTTTCGATTTTGGCCGAGGAAAGACTTCGGTATTGTCCGTCTCTAGCGGCATAAGCGTGAATTCCGGCTTCGACGGCGCGAAAGTCATTTCCTGTGGCAAGCACAACCGCATCAATGCCGTTCATGATGCCTTTGTTATGAGTTACGGCGCGAAATGGCTCTACTTGTGCAATTTGAATGGCGCGCACAAATTTTTCCGCGAATTCTTGAGGGTTTTCGATTTTTTTCTCCGCTAATTCGTCGACTTTGCAGGAAACTTCTGCTCTGACAATGCAATTCGGAACGTAGTTCGATAAGATACTCATGACAATTTCGATGTTTTTTTCGTCATCGGCAAAAGCTTCAAATAACATTGCCTCTTGTTTGAAAGTCTTTGCAAATTGCTCTAGACAAGAGTTGATAAAATTAGCACCCATCGAATCTTGGGTGTCAAAAGTGGCGTGCAATTGGAAATAACCAGGCAATTTATCGGTTTGATTTCTCAGTTCAATATTCAGAATTCCACCACCGCGTTGCCGCATATTTTTGGTGATGGTTTCGGTATTTGAGAATAATTGTGGTTTAACATGGACAAAGAATTGCTCTAATTTGTTTGAATCGCCAGTATAAATAAAATGAACTTGACCAATTTTTTCGGTGTTGATTACCGTCGCTTTGAATCCACCACGCGTAGACCAAAATTTTGCCGATTTAGCAGCCGCGGCAACAACGGAACTTTCTTCGATGGCCATCGGAATAGTATGTTCTTTTCCGTTGATAATGAAGTTTGGTGCAACGCCCAAAGGCAAATAGAAATTGGTAATGGTGTTTTCAATAAAATCATCGTGTAATTTCTGAACTTCTGGATCAGAATTCCAGTAGTTTTTCAGCAAGGCGATTGCTTCTGTTGGAGTAGAGAAATAGTGGTTTGCAATCCAATTGATTTTTTCTTCTTTGGATAACTTAGAGAAACCTGAAATGCCGTTGTTCATTGAAATACTATTTGATCTTATTGGCCGTAAAGATACAGTTTAGATGAATTATTTACTATAAAATTATCGACTTTGAGCGGACTTGTCTGGACTTGAATTTTGCATTTAACAGAAAAAAATGCCGTTAATTGTATTTTTTTCACTAAAATTGACAGTTCTAATTGTCTTTTTAAAATATGAAATCAAACCAACTTCTTACCATTTTCCTTTTTATCTGCACTTTAGCAGTAGCCCAACAAAAAATAACCGTCGAAGATATTTATACAGGTGCTTTCCGAGCCAAAGGAATGGATGAATTGCAATCCTTGAAGAATACCAATCAATATACCGTTCTCAATTTTGATCGTCCTACACGAACAATGCAAATTGACTTATATGATTTTGCGACTTTAAACAAAATTGCCACTTTGATTGACACAAAGAATCATAAAGACTTAGCAGGCGGAATTGATAGCTACAGTTTCAACTCGGATGAGAAGATGATTTTGATTGCGTCGAATTCGAATCAGATTTTCCGCCATTCTTTTACAGCAGATTATTTTTTATACGATACGGTATCCAAAGAATTGACCAAGCTTTTCGACTTTCAGGTGCAAGAACCTACTTTTTCTCCTGATGGAAAAATGATTGCGTATGCCAAAGAAAACAATCTGTTTGTTTACGACATTGCAACTAAAAAGTCGACTCCAATTACCAACGATGGTAAGAAAAACGCCATTATCAACGGAATAACAGACTGGGTTTATGAAGAAGAATTTGCCTTTGTAAGAGCATTTGATTGGAGTAAAGACAGCAAAAAAATTGCGTATATACGATTTGATGAAAGTCAAGTGCCGGAGTTTTCGATGTCGGTTTTTCACAAAGATTTATATCCGAAGGTGGAAACATTTAAATATCCGAAGGCTGGAGAAAAAAATTCGGAGGTTTCGTTGCACATTTACGATGTGGCTACAGCTTCAAAAAAAGACGTCAACCTAAGCAATTACTCTGATTTTTATATCGCGAGAATGAAATGGACCAATGATGCCAATATATTATGCGCTCAGGTTTTGAATCGCCATCAAGACAATTTAGACCTTTTGTTTATTGATGGAAAAACTGCGGTTGCTAAAGTGGCATTAAACGAAAAAGACAAGGCTTACATTGACGTTACAGACAATCTCACTTTTTTAAAAGACAATAGTTTTATTTGGACGAGTGAGAAAGATGGATTTAATCATATTTATCTTTATGACAACACTGGAAAGTTGAAAAACCAAGTGACCAAAGGCAATTGGGAAGTGACAAATTATTATGGTTTTGATGAAAAGAACAAGACGGTTTATTATGAATCTGTTGAAAATGGTTCGATCAATCGAGATGTCTATCGCATTCAATTGGATGGAAAAAACAAAGTGAGATTAAGTTCGCAAACGGGAACAAATTCCGCTACTTTCAGTCCAAATTTCCAATTCTATATCAACAAGTATTCTAGCGCAACACAAGCGACGATTTATACTTTGAATGAATCGAAAGCCGGTAAGCAAGTAAAAGTGATCGAAAACAACGAGGCTTTAATGACCAAATTGAAAACTTATAATTTGCCAGCTAAAGAATTTTTCGTTTTGAAAACAGAAAAAGGGCATAACCTTAATGCTTGGA
>JBIKRP010000366.1:0-2852 GCA_044349145.1 Flavobacterium sp. | reverse complement strand
ACAATACATGTATAATATGAATGTTATCAATCCGGCCTACGCAGGTTCAAAAGAGAATCTATCTTTCGGATTATTATACCGTAAACAATGGGTTGATGTTGAAGGTGCGCCAGCAACTTTCTCACTCGCAGGATCAATGCCAGTGGGTAAAAATGTAGGGGTTGGTTTGTCTGTAATTTCAGATAAGATTGGCCCTGTGGAAGAGAACAATGTCTATGGAGACTTCTCTTACACATTAAACCTTGGAGGCGAACATCGATTAGCGTTTGGTCTTAAAGCGGGTGCTACCTTTAATAATATTGGTCTGTTTAGTGAAATTGACAGCACGCTTCCCGAGGATGGTGATCCAGCATTTTCCAAAGACGCTAGCAATACGTTTTTGAATATAGGTTCGGGACTTTTTTATTATACTCAAAATTACTATGTCGCTTTTTCAGTGCCAAATATGTTAAAAGGTAGATACTTAGATGTTAATGGTAGAGAATATGGTTCTGAAACCGCGCACTACTTCCTAACAGGAGGATACGTTTTTGACTTATCTGAGAATGTAAAATTCAAACCTTTTACAATGATTAAAACGGCTTTTGGTGCGCCAGTTTCTTATGATATTTCAACTAATTTCTTGTTTAATCAGAAGTTTGAAATAGGAGCTACTTATCGAAAAGAAGACAGTTTTGGTGCTATGGTTAATTATGCTATTAGTCCAAATTTGAGAGTGGGTTATGCGTACGACCATATCATTTCCGATTTGAAAGTTGCGACCACATCGTCACACGAAATCATTCTGTTGTTCGATCTGAATTTCCCGAAAAAAGTGTCTCAATCACCTAGATATTTCTAAAATAAAAAGTAATCTAACATGAAAAATCTCTATATAGCATTTAGTTTTGTGATTGCAAGTAGCACAATTACCGCTCAAAACGCATTCACCAAAAAAGCAGACAAATTGTACAGTCGTTATGAGTACGTTACCGCTGCAGAAGAATATCTAAAATTAGTTGACCAAGGTAAATCAGACGACTACGTTTACAAACGATTGGCTGATACGTATTTTAATATGTTCAATACAACGGAGGCCGCACGCTGGTATGCCAAAGCAACCGAAAAACCGCAGGACGCAGAAACATATTATCGCTATGCGCAAATGCTTAAATCAAGCGGGAAGTACGAAGAATCAAATAAGCAAATGCAGAAATTTGCAGCGTTAGCGCCTAATGACCAAAGAGCAATTGCTTTCAAAAAGGACCCTAATTATATTCCGAAGCTTCTTGACAAAAAGAAGAAGTACGATGTGAAATCACTCGAAATCAGCAGTGATAAGTCAGATTTTGGAGCTGTTTTATACGACAATCAATTGTATTTTACGAGTGCAAGAACTGGATCTAGTAAAGAATATGGATGGAACAAAGAACCATTTCTTGACATTTACAAAGCTGATTACAATATTGACGGCACGATTACCAATGCCAATACAGTAAGTGAATTGAATTCTAAGTACCATGATGGACCACTTACAATAAGTACTGATGGGACCACGGTTTATTTTTCTAGCGACAGTTTCAAAGAAGCATCGTTTGAAAAAGACAAGAAAAACAAATTGAAATTGAGTAGAAATAATTTATTTGTTTCAACAAAAGATAACGGAAAGTGGGGGAAAATAATTTCCTTACCGTTTAATAGTAGCGAGTATTCTACCAGTAATCCTAGTTTGAGTCGTGATGGAAAAACATTGTATTTTTCTTCTGATATGCCTGGCACCATAGGAGGCGTTGATATTTGGAAAGTTGCTGTAAATGCGGATGGAAGTTTTGGAACGCCAGAGAACCTTGGAAGTAAAGTGAACAGTGAAGGAAATGAAAGTTTTCCATTTATTGCCGATGACAATAATACACTATATTTCGCATCAAGTGGCAAACAAGGAATGGGAGGTTTGGATGTTTTCCAAATTGACCTAAGTAAAGGAGAGGAAGCTGTGAATCTCGGAAAGCCAGTTAACACTGAGCAGGACGACTTTGGATTTACATTTAATAAGTCAAAAAACCTTGGGTTTTTTGCAAGTAACAGAAACGGTAATGATGATATTTTTGGAGCAACACCAATTTGTGGTGTAGAAGTACTTACCAAAGTTACAAATGCAAAAACAGGAGAGATTTTGGCTAATGCTAGTGTTTCGATTGTTGACGAAAAACGAAATGTGATTGCAACTAAAACAACTAATGAAAAAGGGGAAGTTTCTTACGATGTGGAATGCGAAAAATCATACAGCGTTCAAGCTTCAAAAGACGGATTTGAAGGAAGTTCTTTCGGTGTAGCTAAAACTAAAGGCGGACAAGTAAAAGTTGATGCTGCTTTACAACCTATCGAGAGCATCATTACAGATACAGAGATTGTTTTGAATCCTATTTTCTTTGAATATAACAAAAGCAATATCACACAAGAAGGTGCTTTTGAGTTAGATAAATTGGTTCAAGTAATGAAGAGCAATGATAAGCTAGTTATCTTGGCGAAATCACATACGGACAACAGAGGAAGTGATGCTTATAATTTATCGCTATCTGACAGAAGAGCAAAAGCAACAGTTCAATATGTAATATCTAAAGGAATTGCAAAAGATAGAATTTCTGGAAAAGGAATGGGCGAAATTGAGCCGAAAGTAGATTGCAAAGAGGCTTGTACGGAAGAGCAACATGCACAAAATAGACGATCTGAGTTCTTGATAGTAAAGTAAAACTAGAGCGTACAATTTATAATTGGACACTATCCCGCAAAGTGTGTAAGTTAAAAATAATGGGGTTTGACTTTTTAATTAAAGTTGAACCCTTTTTTCAAATATAGTTAAGAACTGGTTGAGG
>JBIKRP010000043.1:0-9938 GCA_044349145.1 Flavobacterium sp. | reverse complement strand
CATCGTATAGTCTTTTTGGGTGCGCTTTGTATAGCGTCTTTCTTCTTGCTTGTCCATAAGGATACTTTTTGTGTATCGCTATTTCAGGACAAGACATAATGTCAAAAAAAAACCCTCCAACAAAAATACCATTGGAGGGATTGAATTGAAAAAGGGAAATTTATTTCTTATTAACTAGTTTTCGCGAAACTACAATGCCATTTTTGAGTTTTGCTTTTAAGATATAAATACCTTCTGCCAGTGAAATTTGTGATTCGAATCTTTTTTGAGTTTCACCTAGTTCAAATTGTTTCACCAGTTTACCTGAAATATCAAAAATGTCCAATTGAGTCATAAGTTCTGAGGAAATAACAACTAGTTTTTCATTGTTGATGGAAGAAAATACTGTTGTGGAAACGTCCAATTCATTTTGATTCAGTAACGCGTTTGTTGTATATCGCAAAACAAATCGATCGTCGAATGAACCGATTCCAGAGGCAAAAGTATAAGGGCTTTGCTTTAGATCATGAATAACATTCAGCATTCGATCTTCTATATAAACACTTTGATTCTCAAATAATCCATCAAAATGATCAATTCTAATAGAAAAGGTATCATTTACGGTCGATTTATAGCCTAAGGGTACTTGATCCTGATCACTAAACGGCAAAGCTCTTCCTTGTATTACTAGATTTCTATCCGCTATTTTCGAGTGAAAAGTAATCGAGTTGTTGTCAGTGAGTCGGACACCGTCAAAATCTCGGTCAAATTCATTTGTAGCATCGGTAGCATATCCAACCAGAATTTGGTTAAACGAACCTCCATTACTTACTAAATTTAGCCATATTCTGTGTTTTTCATTTGTGTTTGCGTCTGAACGGTTGGTGTTAGCATCAATAATCGAGTTTCTAAAAAATTGGTCATTATTGAAATTTACTCGCATAGAATTTCTGAATACGACTGGATCTCCACTTGTTGCAGTTCCGGTACTTTTTGTAAAAAATCCTTGACCAGAAGCTATAAATCCACTAGGAGGAGCGCCACCAGAACCAGCCGCAGCTGTAGTTCCTGTCCCGCCCAATCTGTTCCATGACGCATAATCATTCGCTGCGTAATTTATCAAGAAATCTCCATAAAACGGATCAATATTATTCGCAGTCGGCGGTGAGTTGTGCGTCCAAAAGTAGATGGTCCCATCAATTACAGGAATATTGGCAGGATCGCTGAGGAATAATTCAGCATCTACCGCTGAAGCATATGGATTTCCGAGTAAATTATACTTATCGTTGTTATTTGCCAAGGGTAATCCTCCAAAATAAATAGGGCAGAAGATATCGCCATTGTTTGGTGTTCCTATGAAATTTGCAGTATATGGGACTTTTGTGCTAATACTTGGAGAGAATGTTTGCGGAGCACGCACAATGTATCCTTTGATAGGATTCATTTCTGTTGCTGCCGATTCAAAAAACCAACTTCCAAAACTATTAGCCACGGTCGGAATCCAACTAAAATATTTATCAGGTAGTGTCAAGGGTGACAACATTCCAAGAGTGAAATTTGAGGCAGCGGTAACAGGTGTTCCCCAATACGTATAATCGAAGCGATACATGGGTTGTGTAATTCTTTCAATATTGACAGTTCCAAGATTGGCGACGTTATTAATTTGAATTAAACTTGAGTTATTTTTTAAGTTAAACTGGCCTCCAGGCTTTACATCGACAATATTTGTAACGATAATAGAATTCGAGGGATTTACTTGTAAAACACCACCACTTTGTATTGTTAGTCCATAAGCATATGCGGCATAAGCCGTTCCTGATACTATCGGTGCATTGGATGCGTTAGTTATCACGACACAGTTATCGGAAGTAGGAACGCTGTTAGGAGACCAATTGAGTTGATTATTCCAATCGTTATTAATTGTTCCATTCCAAACTCTGACTAACGCTGAAGCTGGGTTTATGATCACATTTGCAGATGGGAGTGAGGTGCATGTGTTGCTTGTAACAGTGAAATTATAAGTTCCTTCACTCAAATTCGGAACTAAATGACTTGTTCCAGCATAGGAGATGTTACCAGGATTTAAAACGCCTCCTAGTGGCAATTCGTTTAAAACAACAGTTCCCGTTGCTACTGAACAAGTTGTTTGAGTAATTGTTCCTACTATTGGTGCTGATGGCAATCCAAGTGTCGTTATAGTGTGTGTTGCTATTTTTGGTCCATTGCATCCTGTCGCGGTAGCTGTTACAACAGATATTCCATTCCAAACAGAAGTATAAGTAACTACGCCGGTTCCTGGCACAATATTATTTCCTGCTGCTAAACTTAATGCGTCCAATGAATAAGTAATCCCAGTTGAACTTGTTGCTGTAGCTACATAAGTTAATGCGTTTGCTGCTTGACAACGAATAGAGCTAGTGCCAAGGGAAAACAATGGTGTTCCTACAATTGGTGTTATTGTGAAGTTTGTCGCCGTTCTACAACGCGTGTCTGAAGAACATTCCGCATAAAAAGTATAAGTACCAGGTGTGTTGGTGTTAGCTAATCCAGAATTTGCAACTCCAACTGGGTTAAATGGGGAGCCTGAGCCAATGGGAGTTCCGCCACTAACCGTTGTGAACCAGTTTAATACTCCAGGTATTGTGTAGGTCACAGAAATCCTCATATAATCGACAGTCGCTGTTCTGTCATTATCACTATTTGCTCGTAAAGAGACACCAAAATTAGCATCATTAATATCAGTAGGAGTCCAAGTAACACCCCAAGTTTCTGTGTTCCCACCATAATTTTTTGCACTTATAGAAGGGCCTTTTGGCCATTCTGTAGAAGTATCCGCAAGATTAGAACCAAACATTGCGCCTCCTTTTAATAAGTTCACCTCAAGGTCTTTAATATCAGCACCAGCTCTAACGTCACTAGAACAACGCCCAATTCTAACTGTAATGCCTATGATATTAGCATTGAGGGGAATACTAAAGCCATAATTGGTAGTTCTTAAATATTGGCTTGATTGAGTTCCGGGACCATTTATGGCAACCGTTGTAAAAATACTGTTGCTTGATATTGCGTTCCCTGGATTTGTCCAAGCAAGTGTTCCTATTCCTGCAGTTAGACTATTACCTGTTCCTGCATTGGAAAAACCGGCAGTTGTAGAATTTCCCGGAGGACAAATTGCTGATGAAGACAAGACGCCAGTTTCTCCCGGACAAATGGTTACTCCAGTGGTAGGAGGTGAAGGGATGACCGCTACAAAAACAGTTTCCGAATTGAAACAACCATTTGCTGTACCCGTAACTGTGTAAGTAGTGTCGATACTTGGGCTTGCATTTACTGCAGTTCCGGTTGTTGCAGATAACCCAGTTGAAGGAGACCAACTATAACTTGTTGCACCACTTGCAGTTAATGCAGTACCGATGCTAGTACAAATTAAAGCAGACGCAGGTGTAATAGAAATGGTAGGTAGTGCTTTCACAGTTATATCAATGTTTGCAGAATTGCTGCAGCCATTAGCATCTGTTCCTGTTACCGTATAGTTCGTTGTCGTTAAGGGTTCCGCAGTAATTATATCTCCTGCAGTTGCTGATAAACCTGTGTCAGGCGTCCAACTATAGGTTAATGCACCAGTTGCGGTTATCGTTGTGCTTTCGCCAATGCAAATGGAAGTAGGACTTGCTAAAACATTAATTGTTGGTAACGAATTTACGGTGACATTTACTGTAGTTGTAGCTGTACAACCAGCAGGGGCTGTGTAATTAAGTGTATATACACCTGCATTAAGAGCAGTAATGTTCGGTATGACCGGGTTTTGCTCAACTGATGTAAAACCATTAGGTCCTGTCCAGTTAATAGGTGAGTTTGAATTTCCGGATATCGTAACATTATCTATTGCCCAATACCAACTCCAAGGGGCATCATATTTAAAACGAACATAAAGGACTGCATTCCCAACAAAAGCATTTAAGTTTACTACTTGTTGCGCAAAATTATTGCGAGTACCTATGGTTAATGAATTATAATTAGCAACCGTAGTCCATGTTGTGCCGTTAGTGGACACTTCTACCTTAGCAGATGCTCCCGTGAAAAATTTTAAATAATGATAAAAATTCATAGAAAGGGTTGTAAGTCCAACTGTACTGAAAGCTGGCGATTGCAATATGGTTTGTGTTATGCCACCATTTCCCTGCTCACAACTATTTGAAAGGTAAAATTGGCTGTCGTCGTTGGATCGTAATCTTGATTGATCACCACTGCAATCAATTCTGTAGCGATCAGGACGTAATGTCCATGCTGCTTCAGTAGGTATTCCTCCAGTAGATGTGTTACTAGTTGTCCAATTGTTTGTTGCAGCATTAAAACCCTCTGATATCAGAACTCTGGAAGAAGTTCCCGCACCAACAGATGAGGAAAGGTTAAGAGTAGAGCCAATACAAATTGGATTTGGAGCTGCTGTGGCTACTATAGCGCCAGCAATGACTGTTATGGTAATAGATTGGGAACTGCTGCACCCGTAGGAATTACTTTGTCCTTCCGTAACGGTATAAGTGGTCGTAGTAGTAGGAGTCGCAATTACAGTCGAGCCGGTAGTCGTGTTTAATCCAATGCTTGGGGACCAATTATAGGAGCTAGCGCCACTTGCTGTTATTGTGGTGCTATTGCCGAGACATACAGACGATAATGTTGGGGTTACTGTCATATTCGTTGTTGGGTATACAGTAACGGTTAGTGTAAAAGGATTGCCTAAACAATTTCCAACTCTAGGAGTTACAATATAAGTAGCTGTGACAGGATTTAAAGTGGTATTGGTCAGTACTTGGCTTATGTTGCTTTGTGGTATGTTTTGAGCAAATCCACCAGTAAAACCAGTTCCCGTAGGTGCGGTCCATGTGTAGTTTATGCTGTTCCCACTTGGATTCAAATTAAATGCTAAACCACTGCAAATTGTAGTTGTTTGATTTAAAATCACCGGTTGTGAAATAGTATTTGAAGGTTGAGTGCCGGCTATCAATAAAAAATTAAAAAAAGCTCTTTGTGCAGCAACCCTTTCAGCAACAGTACTTCCATTGTTTGTGTTGTTTAAGTTATGTCCACCTTGGTACATTACCATTCCTTTGTTACCGAAAGCTGGGCCATAAGCAACAGCCGCTGCTGGATTTGTTGGGAATAGATAACTTACATCCGGATTTGGCCGGGTATTAATGTAATTAGGGTCATACACTGCAACAGAAGTTGAGGCACGCCATGTTGTTTTAGGTAAATAGATTTCCTCGGAACCACTCGCTGTTGCATTATCTAAAATGCCCATAAATTGCATTGCTGGGTTTCCTGAATCTCGATAGGTGTAGGGAGGCGCGGGGTCATTATGATCTGTCCACAACACCAGTCCGGTAGAACTCAAAAAATTGCAGCCAGGTATGTTCTCTATAGCACTAACGGCATGACAACTAGCCCACATGGCCCCACCATTATTGATAAAGTTTTGCAATCCGACTACAAATGAAGCATCCCAATCTTGAGGGTCAGCGTGAGGTAGAATATAAATATCTTGTGTTCCAATGTTGCTTCCACATGATGGCAAATCTGTTGGGTCTGAATTAATCTGATAGGAGCTAGAAGGTACTCCCGCATTAGCATAATATGGAATAATTCTCGTGTCATTATCTGAATCCAAGAAAGCTCTTGGCCAAATCGTTAATGTTCTGTATATCGGTGCGCTAAAACTAGCGGTAGTGGGGCCATCTACTACTAAACCAGTATTTACAGCTTTCCACGAATTAATTATAGGAACTGCTGCTGGATAAGTAACAGTGTTAATAATAAAAGAACCTCCTCTGTAGGCTTTATTACCATTGGCTGCCGTCGTAGCGTAAAAATCGATACCATCTTTCGCTTTTGTAGGTTCGATAGCCCAATTTACTGGAATTCCCGCATTTATCAAAGCATATACTAACCCATATGGTTTTAAACCGTTGTTAATCGTCTGAGTTGTTTGTCCCATGTCGATTATGTAAACTCCAGCTGGAAAACTGGTCGTTATTGTAGCAGCCGCCTCTCCATAATCGCCAAAATCCCTATTGGCATATGTGCTGGGGCATACAAGTAAAAAAAGATACAGTATTACGCTATAAAAGTGACATTTAAAAAAACGGTAGTCACATACCGTAGTGGCATTTATTTTTTGATTCATTTTGGTTTAAGCATTATAATTTGGCGTAGCAAATATAATTTCGGAATTTCCTGCTTCCAATTTTTATGGGTAACTAACCCGAATAATCGATGAAGTGTCGGAAAACACTAAGACGTATTCTTTTTTGTTCAAAAAATACTGATTACTAGTGCTTTACGAAAAATTTATAAAATGCATTTTGTCGATTTTTTTTACCTTTTGTAGTCTTTTTTGATTATTAGAAGTATTAGCAAAAGAATTCCACCATTATTTTACTATTTTTGAAACACAATTTTTTCAGATGAAATTTTTACTTTTAATTCTTTTATTTTTACCGATTTCAATGTTGGCCCAATCGAGTTTTGAAAATGGAGAAAAATGTTTCAAGACAGGGAAATATGAACTCGCAAGAAATTATTTTGAGACTTCATTACAACAAAATCCGAACGATTTAAAAACAATCGAATATTTGGGAGATATTGAGTGCCATTATAAAAAATGGGAGGCCGCAGTTCCTTTCTACCTCAAACTCACAAAATTGAAACCCAATAATGCTGAATTCTTTTACAAATACGGTGGCGCTATGGGGATGCAGGCCAAAGAAGCCAATAAGTTTAAAGCGCTTGCCTTGCTTGATGATGTAAAAGCAGCATTCAAAACAGCCATTCAACTCAACCCCAAACATATTGGAGCACGTTGGGCTTTGTTAGAAATTTACATTCAATTGCCTGGAATTGTCGGTGGAAGCGAAAGCAAAGCCAAAAAATACGCGGATGAGTTGCTTAAAATTTCACCTGTGGATGGCTATTTATCAAAAGGTCACATCGAGGAGTATTTCAACAGATATAACAATGCGGAGAAATTCTATTTGAAAGCCATTGAAGTGGGCAACTCAAAAACAACCTATCAAAAATTAGCAGATTTATACAAAAACAAAATGGCTCAACCAGAAAAAGCAAAGAAACTTTGGGCTACTTATAACGAAAAAAACAAATCCTAAATGCGTACACATTTTATAGCAATAGGCGGAAGTGCGATGCACAATCTTGCCTTAGCACTCCACAACAAAGGGTATCAAGTAACAGGAAGCGATGATGCGATTTTCGAACCTTCTAAAACACGGTTAGAAAAGAAAGGAATTTTGCCAAACGAAATGGGTTGGTTTCCTGAAAGAATTACTAACGATATTGAAGCTGTAATTTTAGGGATGCATGCCAAAGCAGACAATCCTGAATTGTTGAAAGCACAGGAATTGGGATTGAAAATTTATTCCTATCCCGAGTTCTTGTACGAACAGTCGAAAAACAAAACCCGTGTAGTCATTGGTGGTTCTCATGGAAAAACGACCATCACTTCGATGATTTTGCACGTGATGCATTACCACAATATTCAAGTCGATTATATGGTGGGCGCACAACTCGAAGGTTTTGACACTATGGTTCACCTGACCGAAGAAAATGATTTTATTGTATTAGAAGGTGATGAGTATTTGTCTTCACCAATGGATCGACGTCCGAAATTTCACCTCTATCATCCCAATATTGCCTTAATTTCTGGAATTGCTTGGGATCATATTAATGTGTTTCCCACGTATGAAAATTACGTCAATCAGTTCGAGATTTTCATCCAATTAATTACCAATGGTGGAATTCTGGTGTACAACGAAGACGATTCAGAAGTTAAAAGAGTAGCAGAAGCCGCGACGAACCCGATTCGAAAATTGCCCTACTCAACACCCAAATACAAAGTCGAGAATGGCGTCACTTTACTAGCAACGCCAGAAGGAGACATGCCGATTGAAGTATTTGGAGCGCACAATCTCAACAATCTCGCAGGTGCCAAGTGGATTTGTCAAAACATGGGCGTAGATGAAGCGGATTTTTACGAAGCCATCGCCTCTTTTAAAGGTGCGTCTAAAAGATTAGAAAAAATAGCAGAAAGCAAAAACAAAGTCGCTTATAAAGATTTTGCTCATTCACCGAGTAAAGTGGCAGCAACAACGAAGGCTGTTAAAGAACAATATCCTGACAGAACGGTCATCGCTTGCTTAGAGTTGCACACCTATAGTAGTTTGAACGCAGAATTTCTAAAAGAATACCAAGGTGCCCTAGAATATGCTGATGTAGCGGTCGTGTTTTATTCGCCTGATGCAGTAAAAATAAAACAACTAGAAGAAGTAACCTACGAACAAATTGCGACTTCATTCAATAGAAATGACTTGATTATTTATACGAATCCAAAAGATTTCAAAGACTATCTTTTCAACTTGAACCTGGATAATTCAGCACTTTTATTGATGAGTTCGGGTAATTACGGAGGATTAAATTTTGATGAGGTGAAGGCCTTGGTTGATTAAAAGTTAAAGGTTGTATGTTGTAAGTTAAAAAGTCTTCTGCTTTTCAAAAAAAATCGATTTTGAATTGTAGTGCTTTGTTGGTTTACACAATTTATTGATTTTGAGTTTCTTTACTTTGTTGTTAAGACCGATAAAATTCACCAATCAATAAAAAAAATTTCTAAATTTACCAACACGGAACCGACAACGATCAACTGTCAACCAACAACTAATCTAAACGCCATTCAAATGTCTGAAAACGCCTATTTCCCAATTCGCCATTGGTCTGAAGACGACCGCCCACGGGAAAAATTACTCATCAAAGGCAAAGCTGCACTCAGCGACGCCGAACTAATTGCCATTCTTATTGGATCCGGAAGCCGCAACGAATCTGCGGTAGATCTAAGCAAACGAATTCTCAAAAGTGTCGATAACAATCTGAATGCTTTAGGAAAATCTACCATTAGTCAATTGCTACAATTCAAAGGAATCGGCGAAGCCAAAGCCATTACCATTCAAGCAGCGATGGAATTGGGCAGAAGGCGACGCTCCGAAGAAGCGGTAGAATTGTTCAAAATTACTTCTAGTCAAGCCGTGTTTGATGTCATGCAACCACTCATTGGCGAGCTAGCACACGAAGAGTTTTGGATTATTTATTTGAACAATGCCAATAAAATCATCTCCAAATTTCAGTTGAGCAAAGGTGGAATTACCGGAACGTTAGTCGATGTGAGATTGGTATTCAAAACGGCGTTAACGCACGGAGCTGTTGGAATTATACTCATTCACAATCATCCCTCCGGAACTTTAAGACCAAGTGAATCAGACAAACAAATCACTCAAAAATTGAAAATTGCTGGAGAACAATTAGACATCAAGATTCTAGATCATGTTATCATTACAGAAACGAGTTATTACTCCTTTTCCGATGAAGGAATTCTATAGAATTTTAGAATCTAAATAAAAAATCTTTACGACTTTTGCGTTCATAAAATGATTCCAGTGAAAAACGAGATTACACATATTTTTTTCGACTTAGATCACACCTTATGGGATTTTGATAAAAATTCGATACTTGCATTTGATAAGATATTTCAGAATGATTTTCCAACGGTCAATACTGATAAGTTTATGGAGCATTACGTTCCAATTAATCAAGCGTGTTGGAAGTTGTTTCAGGTGGATGCCATTTCGCACGAAGAATTGCGCTATCGGAGATTGAAAGATTCGTTTGATGCGATCAACATTGCAATCTCGGATGCACACATCGATCAAATTTCAGAAGATTATATTCGATTTTTGCCCGATTTCAATCATTTGTTTGAGGACGCGCTAGAAGTGCTGGAGTATTTGAAAGAACGGTACGAATTGCATATTATCACCAATGGTTTCGCAGAAGTCCAATTTAGAAAAATTGCAAATTCTAAATTAGAACCCTATTTCAAAACAATTACAAATTCA